>JANOFP010000131.1:0-15823 GCA_031413675.1 Bacteroidota bacterium | reverse complement strand
GATAGCCGGGATTGGGAATCAATGCCTCGTCGCCCTCGTTCAAATAGGTCATACATATATGCATGATGCCTTCTTTGCTTCCTATTAATGGCAACACTTCGGTATCAGGATTCAAATCAACGTTGTACCATTTTTTATACCAGTCACTCATTGCTTTTCTCAGAACAGGTGAACCTTTGTAAGATTGATAAGCATGCACATTTGTCTTTGCAGCTTCTTCCTGTAATGTTTTTATCACATCAGGATGCGGCGGCAAATCAGGACTGCCAATGCCAAGGTTGATAATATTCTTCCCTTGTTTGTTCAGTTCATCTATCTCTCTCAGCTTTTGAGAAAAATAGTATTCACCGATTCCTTCCAACCTTTTTGATGCCTTAATCATAAATATTCAATAATTAATAATCAGTAATCATTTCCATAAACCTCTTTTATAAACACCATAAATTTTTAATCCGGCTGTTAATGATTTTATATCTTCAATTACTTTATTAAACTGCTCTGAATTATCAAATTCCATATCAACATGAAAACTATATTTAAAATCACTCCCCGGTATTGGAAAGCTCTGTAGCTTACTCAGGTTTATTCCGCCATCAGAAATTTTAGTAAGCACTTTTGCCAAACTGCCTCTTGAATGATCTGTTTGAAAATTCACAGATGCTTTATTGGCATTTTCAACAGGCATTACATTTTCCTCCCTTTGTAAATACAAAAACCGTGTATAATTATTTTTCAGTGTATGAATGTTGGGAGCAATTACATCAAGATTATATAATTCAGCAGCAAGCTTACTGGCAATTGCTGCTATATGTTTGCTTTTATGCTGGTGAATATGTTTTGCACTCAAGGCAGTATCATCTGTCTCCACTAATTTCCATTTATGTTTATCCAGGAAATCATAGCACTGCTGCAATGCCATTGTATGGGAATGTACTTCACGTATATCTTCCAGTTTTACTCCGGGGTTCACCAATAGATTTTGCCTGATTTGTAAATAAATTTCTCCAATGATTCTGAGATTACTCTTTTGAAGAAGATTATAATTTGCCAGGATACTTCCGGCAATAGAATTTTCAATGGCCATTACACCACCATCACTTTCTTTTTTATTCAAAGCAATTTTTACTACATCTTTAAATGTGTCACAACAGATTACCTGCACATCTTTTCCAAAGAATAACTGTGCAGCCACCTGGTGAAAACTTCCTTCGTAACCCTGTATAGCCCATCCTAAATCCTTCCCGAAGGGAAGGACTTCAGAGCTCTCTGCGTTATTGATATTTTCCATTCTATTAGAGTGTTCCTTAAGCCCCTCCTTCGGAGGGGTTTGGGGAGGCTTTAAAAACAAAAATCCTCCGATGTATCGGAGGACTCTTTATATTGATTTGTGTTTATCTTACTTATTAATCAACAAAAGCACCTCCGGCTTCTTTCTTAAAAAGAAGTAACTAAAACAATAACCGAAATATGCTTTCACTGTGTTCATGCTTCAAATGTAATGCTCAAATGTTGAGAATCAAAATTTATATTTCATTTAATTACGACGGCCACCACCACTTTCGGCATCGTTCATTCTTATTTTTCTGCCGCGATAATTTTTCCCATCCATTGCTTTAATCATTTTTTTACCCGCAGCAGGTTCAATTTCAATCCAACTGTTCATTTCCTTCATATCTATTTTACCCAGTACTTCTTTTTTCAAATCACTCATATCAAGAACGAATTGTAAAAAACTTGCTTTGTAAAACCCATCTTTGGTACCCAGGTTTACAAACAAACGTTGATATCCACCTCCGCCACTAAATGTTTTTTCTCTTCCATCCCGGGATGATGATCTTTCCGGACGGTCTGATCTTTCTCTGCCACTATCACTTCTTCTGTCGCCTCTTCTGTCTTCTCTTATATTTAAGTCAGCAGCATTCTCATAATATTTTAAAAACCTGTCAAACTCTAAAGCTGCTACTCTTTGTAAAATTTCTTCTTTCTCTACTGCGGCAAATTTTTCTTTCAGATCCGGTAAATAGGTTTCATAATCGCCATGACTTATATCTGCCTTTAACATTTTATCAATAAAATGAAAAAACTGTTTTCTGCAAACATCTTTACCCGCAGGTATATCCATTTTATGAACGCGGGAATTTAATATTTTTTCAATTTGACGAAGGCGATAGGATTCTTTTGGTGTAACAATCGAAACAGATATTCCGCTTTTTCCTGCACGACCTGTACGACCACTTCTGTGTGTATAAACTTCCACATCATCGGGCAATTCATAATTTATAACGTGAGTTATACCTGTTACATCAATTCCTCTTGCAGCAACGTCAGTGGCTATTAAGAGTTGAATACTTTTATCCCGGAACAAGCCCATTACTTTATCCCGTTGTTGTTGCGAAAGGTCGCCATGAATTGCATCGATATCATAACCTTCTCTGGTTAATCGTTCTGCAATATCCTGCGTATCCATTTTAGTTCGTGCAAATACAATTCCGTAAATACCCGGGTTAAAATCAATGATTCTTTTTAAAACTTCGTAACGGTTATGATGCTGCGTGGCATAATACTGATGATCAATATTTGCTGCGCCGGCATTGGTTTTTCCAATTGTAATTTCAAAAGGCTTATCCATATACCTTTTACTTACATTCCGTATTTCAGCCGGCATTGTTGCACTAAAAAGCCAGATACTTTGTCTGTTGGGTGTATTTTTTAAAATAAATTCAATATCATCTTTGAAACCCATGTTCAGCATTTCATCGGCCTCATCAAGAATTACATAATTAATTTTATCAAGGTTTATTGCTTTTCGTTCTATCAAGTCAATTAAACGACCGGGAGTGGCTACTGCAATATGAGTTCCTTTTTTTAAACTGCGTATTTGATCGCCAATAGATGCACCGCCATAAACTGCAGTAACAACTATATGATCTTTTTTATTTTTAAATGAGTCCAGATCTTTCGCAATTTGAAGACATAATTCACGGGTGGGGCAAACGATTAATGCCTGTGGAAATTTATCAGCCTTATTTATTAATTGTAAAAGTGGCAAGCCGAATGCTGCAGTTTTTCCTGTGCCCGTTTGTGCCAGGCCAATAAAATCCTTTGTTCCTTGTAATAAAACCGGGATTGCTTTTTCCTGAATGGGGGTTGGTTGTGTAAAACCCAATGTTTTGATGGAATGTAAAAGTCCTTCTTCTATTCCTAATTCTTCAAATGTCATTACAAATTTTGTTTTAAAAAGATGAGTCGCAAAGGTAGCCGGATTTAGCGGTATATGTGTTTGAAAAGATAACGAAGGTTCGGCTTGTATAAAATCGGGTGATAAGTGACAAAAAAAAGGTCATCCCGAAGAATCGGGACGACCACTAACGATTGCTTGCCATATAGAAATTCTTTTCTGGTTAACATCAGCAAGCTTTCAGTTAACCCAGATATAATGCTAATTACTTTTTAGTTGTATCAGCAGCAGGTGTAGTTGTAGTAGTAGTTTTGATCGTAGTATCAATAACTTTTGTTACAGTATCAGTTGTAGGAACAACACTAACAGTTGTATCAGATGTAGTTGAAGTTGTTGTTTCTGTACCATTGTTGCATGATGCAAGGGCAGCTACTGCCAAAACGATAAATAATTTTTTCATTTTTGTTTGTTTTTTTGAGTTTAAAATCGATTTGTTGTTAATACCCGGTCCGATTAAAGGTAACCCGACATTAAAAAGTTTTTTTAAGATGGCTGCGGGTTACTATTTTTAGAAAAAAGTATTAAATAAAGGACTAGTGAAACAAGAGACTAACGAAAAGACGCTTTTGGAAGGTTTAGCCCGGAATGATCGGATGGCTGCAGAAACCATTTACCGTGACAACTACAATATGGTTCAGTCATTGGTAATTAATAATAATGGCGGCATTGATGATGCGAGAGATATTTTTCAGGAAGCAATGATAGTTCTTTACGAAAAGGCAAAATCAGGTTCATTTGAACTCAATTGTCAGTTGAAAACCTATCTCTATTCTGTTTGCCGCAGGCTTTGGCTCAAACGGCTTCAGCAGATGAACCGGTTTATCACTAGTGGAGACCATCTTTCAGAAACAGTCTCTGTTGATGATGATCTGGAAGAACACGGAAAGAAAGATGCTGATTTTGAAATGATGGAAAAATCGTTTGGAATGATTGGTGAGCCCTGCAAAGGATTATTGGATGCCTATTATCTTCAAAGGAAGAATATGCAGGAAATAGCCGATATGTTTGGATATACCAATGCAGCCAATGCAAAAACACAGAAATATAAATGCCTGATGAGGCTTAAGAAAATATTCTTTAGTCAATATAAAAAACAGTAACCGTGATGGATGATCAAATATTAATAGAAGCCGTTGAAAATTACATTCGGGGTGAAATGAACGCCGAAGAGCAATTGCTTTTTGAAAACTTGCGCAAATCGAATCCTGAAGTGGACCAGTTGGTTGTAGAACATACCTTGTTTCTTCAGCAGATTAATAATTTTGGAGAACGCAGAAATTTTAACACAACCCTTCACCAGGTACATACTGACTTAGCAAGCAAAGGAGAAATCAATACTGATTTACCAAAAGGAAAAGCGAAGGTTATTTATTTATGGAACCGTTATAAAAGAGTAGCAGCTATTGCAGCTTCAATTGCTGGTATAACAACCTTGGGAATTTCTTTGCTGGTGAATACACTGATTCCAAATACAGATAAAGATCAAATAATAGCACTGGGGCGTGAGAATAAAGAGTTAAAAGCTGATCAAAGCAATATAAAAAAAGAGGTAAATAATTTAAAAAATAAGATAGGTGCTACTAAAATTCCTTTCAGAACAGCCGGCACTGGGTTTATGATTGATGGCAAAGGTTATTTAATTACCAATGCACATATCGTTCGCAATGCAAGAAATATTTTTGTAATCAACAGTGATAATGATCAATTCAGGGCAAACCTGGTTTATACAGATTTGAGTAAGGATATAGCTGTACTTAAAATTGCTGATGAAGATTTCAAACCAATGGCCCAGTTACCATATGGCATCCGCAAATCTTCAACAGATGTAGCAGAACCGATTTACACAATGGGATTTCCCCGAAATGAAATTGTGTACAGCGAAGGTTACCTGAGTGCCAAAACAGGTTTCAAGGGTGATACCCTCAGTTGCCAGTTGGGTATTGCAGCCAATCCCGGAAATAGTGGTGGCCCCGTTTTTAATCATGATGGAGAAGTAATAGGAATCTTAAGTACCAAAGAAACTGAAGCTGAAGGTGTGGCGTTTGCCATTCAATCGAAATATATTTATCATGTAGTAGAAGAATTGAAAAAAGATACCGCTAATCAGAAAATAAAACTCCCAACCAAATCTTCCGTAGCAGGAATGAATAAACAACAACAGTTTAAAAAGATTGAAGATTTTATTTTTATGGTAAAAGTGAATTAATAGTTTTACTTATCAGCAAAAACTAGGAGCCCCCCGATTTATCAGGGGGCTTTATAATTTAAACCCAAAGCCTTTCAGGATATTCTCCGTCTGCAATCAGTTTATGCAAACTTCTTTCCACTCCAGGAGCATCTTCTTTGTAGGTTACACCAAACCATTGTGATGAAGTGGGGATTAATTTTATTTTACCCAGCCCTTGTTGAATAAAATAATCGCCGACAATCGGGATAAAAAATTCTGATTTAAGATTTTCCCCCTGAGTTTGTAAAAAGTCGGAGAAAAGATTTTGTGCCAATGAAAAATAAGAATGTGAGAAACACCAGAAATTCATAGACACTTTTGTATTAGCGGATACTTCTGTTTTTTTGCCATTCTCTTCATAAAATATTTTATCGGCTTCAGGATAAATTTTTGTTCGCTCATTTATTGCAACTAGAAAATTATTTTCATCAATACTGCAAACACCCCGGCTCACGGTGCCATGATCCGATAAAGTCTTTGGTAATTCATACCCAATGATGGAATAGAGTATGTCGCTGCATTCATTTTTTAAAAAATTACAAGCCTTTTGAAAAGCATCGCTGCCATAAAAATCATCAGCATTAATCACAGCAAATGAACCGGAAACAGCCGCTTTTGCACAAAGAACTGCATGGGCTGTACCCCAGGGTTTTGTTCTTTCTGCAGGAAATGGAAAATCATCAGTGAATGAGTGTATATCCTGAAACACATATGCCGTTTCGATTCTACCCTTCAGTTTGGGTTCAAATATTGCTTTGAACTCGTCTGCAAACTCACGTCGGATAATAAATACCACTTTTGTAAACCCTGCACGGATAGCATCGTAAATGGAATAGTCCATTATCGTTTCACCGCCGGGACCAAAACCCTGTACCTGTTTCATACTACCATAGCGAGAAGCCATACCTGCAGCCAGAATAACCAATGTAGTTTGCATGTAAATAATTTAATAGCCGCGAAAATAAATAAATTCGCCTACTGATGCCGGAAATAAAATTTGAAAATATAATTGCTCAACCAATTTTTAAATCTTTGAGTGATGAAAAAAGGGTTTTGGTATCTGTTTTAAGATTAGATAGAATGCATCCAATCGTTTCAGGAAATAAATGGTTTAAACTGAAATACTATCTTGAAGAGGCTCAATACAAGAATAAAGAAAGAATTATTTCCTTTGGTGGTGCATGGTCAAATCATATTGCAGCCTTGGCTTGTGCCTGTTCGCTAAATAAACTGAAGGCTGTTGGAATTATTCGCGGTGAAGAACAAGGAGAATATTCTGACACATTAAAAGCAGCAAAGGAGTATGGAATGGAATTATTTTTTTTATCCAGAAATGATTACCAAAATAAAATTATTCCTTTTGAGATTAATGATGCAACTGATTTAATAATTCCGGAAGGTGGGTATGGCGAAAAAGGTGCAGCAGGTTTTTCAACTGCACTTGATTTTTGCAAAAAAAAAGAATTTACACATTTTATTTGTGCTGTGGGGACAGGTACTATGATGGCAGGAATTATTCAAGGTGTGACTGATGAGCAAAAGGTGATTGGAATTTCTGTTTTAAAAAACAATTACGACTTATTACCTTCTGTATGCAAGTTGCTGAATGACGATGATAAATTGAAACAATTCAAACTGATTGAAGAATATCATTTTGGGGGCTATGCAAAATATACTGATGAACTATTGGGCTTTATGAATTGGTTTTACAGGGATTCAGCGGTGGCATCGGATTTTGTTTATACGGGAAAATTATTTTATGCAATAAATGATTTGCTTATGAAAAATTATTTCCCTGCCGGCAGTAAAGTATTGGCTATTCATAGTGGTGGCTTGCAGGGCAACCATTCGCTTAAAAAAGGAACGTTAATATTTTAAACAGGATGTGAATGGAATCATATCTTTGACGCCAACAAGAAAAGAAATCCAATATTGAATTCGTTAATTAAGAAATGAAAAAATTAGTACCAACTTTTATTATCCTCTTTGTTTGTTCTATTAGTGCTGCGCAGAGCCTAGATACCCTGCCAAAATTTTCTGTACGCAATACTGGTGGCAATAAATATGTAATTAGTTGGGTAAATAATTTTAAAAACATCAGACAAATAAGTATTCAGCGTTCAACAGATAGTTTGAAAGGCTATCGAACTATTCTTACTGTTCCCGACCCCACTACTCCTGAAAATGGTTTTGTGGATACAAAAGCCAGTAACGATCATAATTTTTACCGCCTTTATATTATGCTGGAGAAAGGGGTGTATTTTTTTAGTCCGGTAAAGAAACCTTTTTATGATAGTGTAGCGATGAAAAAGAAAATTCTTATTGAAGGAAATATGGATAAATTAGGTAAGTTAGACTCATTGAATAAGCCGATGCTGAATCTAAAAGAAAAAATAATTACAAATTCGTTTATTGCCTCAAAATATGTTTATACATACCAGGACGGATATGTACGAATAAATTTACCGGAAGATGAGAATCCAGTACCTGATAAGTCAAAGAAAAAATATAGTCTTAAATTTTTTGATGATACAGACAACCTTGTTTTTGAACTAAAAGAAATAAAGTTGCGTAATTTTAAAATTGATAAATCAAATTTCTATCGTTCGGGCTGGTTTAAATTTGAATTATATGAAGATGGTAAATTGTTTGAGAAACATAAATTTTTTATTCCAAAGGAATTTTGAAATTTGGATATTTAATACTATCCCCGTTTGAATTTTTTAATATATCATTAATCCTTCGGAATCTTGTCATACCGAGCGGTGCTGTTATTAATTTCTGAACTTAAAGAGTTTAAGCGAGGTATCTCAAAAAGAAGGAAACAGTTTGAGATACCTCGCCTGATTTCATTCAGCTCAAATTAGTCTGAAAGTAATGGCTCGGTATGACAAGTCTCCGATTATTTGAAATTTCAAATTGATTCATGCCCCATGTCGAATATTAGTTATACAATTTCCACGTTGAACACTTTTGCGAAATTAATTTTCACTCTTTCTTTTGCTTCTTCAAAATCAATCTTTCGATTCAATTCTTTTTCGATAGAGGTTACCTGCTTATTCTGAATGCCACATGGAATGATATTATTAAAATAAGAAAGATCTGTATTTACATTCAATGCAAACCCATGCATAGTAATCCAGCGGCTGGTGCGTACACCAATGGCGCAAATTTTACGTTCCATACCCTTTTTATCAGCATCGATCCAAACGCCGGTTTCCCCAGGTGACCTTCCTGCAGTTATTTCATAATCAGATAATGTACCTATTACGACCTCTTCTATATTGCGAAGATATTTTCCAATATCCGTATAAAATTTTTCGAGATCGATTATTGGATAACAGACTATTTGCCCCTTACCATGAAAAGTAATATCGCCACCGCGATTAGTACGGAAATACTGGATCCCTTTTTCTTCCCGTTCATGTTCGTTTATTAAAACATTATTTTCATTTCCGCTTTTTCCCAATGTGTAAACAGGTGGATGCTCCACGAAGAGTAAGTGATGTGTGGTTGACTGTATGTCGTGAGTCATTATTCGTAAGTGAGAATCTGTTGACTGTTCTGTAATTTCTGCCGATTGTTGAAGAAAAACTGCTGATTTTATCTTCACATTCTCTTTTAACAGTTTCTCCTGGTAATCCCATGCTGCCTGATAATCCATCAAACCCAAATCCTGAAATATGATTTTTTGCTTTTGCATACTAAAATGCAAATGTACATTGCATTTGTTTCCAATTACATTTGCAGGGGTTTTAAAAAATTCAAATTTTAAAATTGCAAATTGCATATTGAACCACATAGATTCATAGACACATAGAAATACACACATAGGTTTCTTTTTAAAACTATGTGAAACCCTATGTTTCTATATGCCTATTGTGGTTCAAAATAAAATGTTCTGTATAATTTCTAATAGTATCCTATTGGGCTGATCGAAAATTGGCGAATAAAGTTCTGCAGTACAAGAGTCCCGTACGTACGGGAAGGAACGATGATAGTAGTAAAAAAGCTGACTCAATAAAAATTATGAACGACGATTTGAATAAAAATATTGGTGAAGAAAACGACAGTGCAGATGAGCTGTATGAACGTTTTTCCTATACTATCGATAAAGGACAAGAGCCATTACGTATTGACAAATACCTGATGAACCGCATTGAAGGTGCCACGAGAAATAAAATTCAACAGGCAATTAATGCTTCGATGGTGCTGGTGAATGGCAAAGCGATAAAACAAAATTATAAAATACGCCCTGCCGATGAAATCATTGTATATAGCGATATGCACCCGGATGAAACGGATGTGGTGCCGGAAAAAATGGACTTAAACATTTTTTATGAAGATGATAGTTTGATGGTAATAAATAAACCGGTGGGTATGGTGGTGCACCCCGGAAGTGGAAATTATACAGGTACTTTATTGAATGGTGTAGCATGGTATCTGCAACAAAAAAATCCGGATGTAAATGAAACTACATTACCCCGGTTTGGCCTGGTGCATCGCATTGATAAAAATACAAGTGGCTTATTACTCCTGGCAAAAACCGATACGGCAATGCGGCATCTTGCCAAACAGTTTTTTGAGCATACGGTAAAGCGGCAATATGTTGCCTTGGCCTGGGGCGATATTCTGAAAGATGAAGGAACTATCATTGCGCATGTTGGCCGTAATCTCCGTTACAGAAAATTATTTGAAGCATATCCCGAAGGTGATCATGGTAAACATGCTATAACCCATTATAAAGTGCTGGAGCGGTTTGGCTATGTCACCCTGGTAAGTTGCATTTTGGAAACAGGACGTACACATCAGATACGTGTACATATGAAATACCTAGGACATCCCTTATTCAATGATGATTTTTATGGTGGCGATAAAATTGTAAAAGGTACGGTGTATTCAAAGTATAAGCAGTTTGTAGAAAATTGTTTTGCAATCTGTCCTCGCCATGCACTGCATGCAAAGACGTTAGGCTTTATTCATCCAATAACAGGAAAAGAACTTTTTTTTGAAAGTGAAATACCAGGTGATATGAGTGAATTAATTCAGAAATGGAGAAAGTATGTGGAAACAACGGGTAACCGATCATAACAGTTTGAAATCAATCTTTAAAATCAAAAAGAGTTGCTGTAAAATAACCCCTTTCTCTTTTTTTAAACGCTACATCCCAATTACCAACGTAGCGGATTGTTTTGGGTAATAAATAATTTTTAAACCGGGTCATCTGCACTTCCATATGTACATTAAAGTCATATACGCCTGCATCATAACTCATATCATAATTCCGGGCTAGCACATCCATCGTTTTGCTATGAAACCAGGTTGTCATACTATCAATAACAATTTTATCTTTTTTTCCCGATGGAAGATCTTTTTTTGATTTGATTGAAAAAATATAACATGACTGTCCATCATATTCCCCATAGTCTATTAAAAAATCATACAGTACGGCATGGTCCTCATCAAAAATATCAATCTTATCTCCCATCAGGGGTATTCCTGTAATTTTTTTACCCGGATTAAAAAATAACATTTTCAACTGCTGCTTATGTTTCGCTAACCCCTTTTGTCCACTGGGATTAAACTCAATTCCCTTTACAATATTCGTTTCACCGCAAATTTTATTTTTTGTAAAAAACAATCCATCATATAACTCAGCTGTATAATAATTATAATTTTTATAGCGGTCGTAAAAATCGCCGGTCACCGATTCAGAAATGGTTCCCATTGTCCGGCAATTGTTTTGCCTGGTTTGAATTGTTTTGCTTTGCAGCGATGCTACAACATTCTTTTTTTTGTCGCGGATATAAATATTATTGAGAGAGGAAAACCCTACCAGGTGCAAACTGCGAAATGCTTTATAAAAAGAAGTGTCATTTTTTACCCGTTCAATAAATTTAGCAACATTGATATCTGTTCGAACGGTTACTTCGGACAAGGTTATCATTTTTGCAAGATGCTCATTCTCCAAAGAATCTTGCTGAGCATTCGATTGAGTAAAGACTGTGAGGATAATAAAAGTTATTAAAATCCTTTCCAATTTCATAACAAGACATTATTTAGGAAATGCCATTTTATAATCAACGGTAACCTTTCCTTTTGATATATCATTGAGCTTCCCCTTCATCAGTTTTCTTTTCAGCGGGGTTAAATAATCAATAAACAATTTGCCTTCAATATGATCG
The DNA here is from genome assembly GCA_031413675.1 of Bacteroidota bacterium. Taxonomy (GTDB): domain Bacteria; phylum Bacteroidota; class Bacteroidia; order Chitinophagales; family Chitinophagaceae; genus VBAR01. The sequence goes on along the minus strand of JANOFP010000131.1, from coordinate 4,173 downwards.
TACTCATGTAAAATAACCCGGGCAGTAATGCCCGTATAGGTTTTAATATGTGAGTTAAACTGTTCGTCTAAAAATTTAAGCGTAACTGTGTCGGGTCTTGTTACATCTTCTCTTATTTTTGGAATACTCAGGCAACCTTCATTGTAGCTCCATTCATTTCCCGTAAGTTCTACAATGTGTGCATTAATATATACTTGTTTAAACCCTGGCGTATCGGGATATATTGCTTTTTCTTTATCATCCATGCCTTCAAAAATGCGGGAACTGTCCACCACAAACAAACGGATATCACGATTTACCTGCGGAGCAGCCAGCCCCACACCATTACTGAAATACATTGTGTCCCACATATCCGCAATTAGTTTTTCCAATCCATGATGACTGGGAAAAATATCTTTGCAGACTTTTCTTAAAACCGGAGTGCCGTATGCTACAATGGGTAAAATCATTCGATTGAAAATTTCAAATTTAAGATTGCAAATTTAGAAGTATTTCTGCTCTTTCTGTCAATTTGTTCCAAAGGAATACCTCTGGCACAATTTGAAATTTATAATTTAAAATTGTGCCAGAGGTATTCCTGTAATAAAATTGTCGCTGCTATTTCGTCCACGAATGCTTTATTACGCCTTTGTTTTTTCTTCATACCCATCTCTATCATTGCATCCTTTGCCATTTTAGATGTAAATCGTTCATCAACTTTTACAATTGGTAAGGCTGGAAAATTTTTTTGTAATTCTTTTATACAATTTTCCACTAAAGCTGTGGCATGGGTATCGCTGTCATCCAAATTTTTGGGTTCTCCAATGATGATTAATTCTACTTGCTCATTTAAAAAATAATTTTTTAAAAAAGGAATCAATGTTTTTGATTCAACGGTAGTTAAACCCGTGGCAATAATTTTTAATGGATCAGTTACTGCAATTCCAGTTCGTTTAAGTCCGTAGTCTATTGAGATAATTCTTGGCATGCCCCTATCTCCGCTGAGCGGAGTATTCAATTTAGTTTATAAATAAGTCGGCAATAACAAAGATGGCGAAAACAACTGAAGCAATTCCATTGGTAGTAAAAAAAGCGAGGTTTACTTTTTTTAAATCGTTTGGTTTTACCAATGTGTGCTGATAAATTAATAAAGCAATAAAAAATGCTGCCCCTATCCAATACCAGAATCCAAAACCTCCCAGCCAACCTGCAAACACGACACTTGATGCACTTATGAAATGTAAAGCTCTTGAAACGACTAAAGCATTTTTCTTCCCTAATACCGCTGGTATTGAATACAGTTTATTTTGTATATCAAATTCTTCATCCTGCAATGCATAGATAATATCGAAGCCGCTTACCCAAAATAAAACAATGACTGAAAAAACAACGGGCAATAAAGAAAACTGATTGGTAACAGCAATATAAGCACCAATGGGTGCGAGGCTTAAACCCAATCCGAGTATTAAATGACAAAGCGGTGTAAAACGTTTTGTATAACTATAACCCAATACAACAGCCAATGCAACCGGTGAAAGATAAAAACAAAGTTTATTAATAAAAAAAGTACAGGTAATAAATAACAGGCAATTAATAACTGTAAACACCAAAACATTATTTGCGTTTAAAATGCCTGAAGGAATTTCCCGAATTGCTGTTCTTGGATTTTTTGAGTCAAAATTTTTATCGAGATACCGGTTAAAAGCCATTGCTGCGCTGCGGGCAAAGACCATGCAAAGGATAACGAGAATTAATTTTAATATCAGAGAATTCCAATCAAATAAAGGTGGAAATATTTTTGTATGCCAACCCGGTATTACTGATGTGTTTTCAAAAATTCCAAGAAAAAAACCAATCATCGCAAATGGCAATGCAAAAATTGTATGTGCAAATTTTATAAGGCTTAAATAACTTTTTACTTTACTCATTCAACATTTTATTTATAATTCAACTTTAATCCTATTCCGGACCAGCTCCCACAACACAACTCCCGCTGCTGTTGCAATATTCAACGAATGTTTCATTCCCAATTGAGGTATTTCAATGCAGCCATCACTTAAAAGAATTGTGGATTGCTCTACTCCTTTAACTTCATTTCCAAAAATAATTGCAATCTTTTCATCGGACTTAAAGCTTACAGCTTGAAGCTTGAAGCTATCTAATGCCTGTTCTATTGAAAATACTTTATATCCTGCATTTTTCAATTCATCAATTGCGGTTGAAGATGTTTCAAAATGTTTCCAGAAAACTGTTTCTTCTGCACCCAAAGCAGTTTTCTTTATTTCTTTATGGGGTGGTTTGGCAGAATAGCCAATGATATAAATAGCTTCTATTAAAAACGCATCGGCAGTGCGGAATACGCTGCCCACATTATAAGCACTGCGAATATTTTCCAGCACTACAATAACCGGCGTTTTTTCTGATTGTTTAAATTCATCAACGGACTTGCGCCCCAGTTCTTCCATTGAAAGTTTTCGCATGGGGGCAAATGTAAGCTAAGAGAAGAAAAAAGAGAAAAGAGGGAAAGAGTTATTTGTACTCTTTCCCCCTTTTACGATTGCATTTATTTTTAAATAAGATGAAAAGGAAATACTATCAAACAGCAGCACCTGTATTCCAATTCCTTTTTTCTCCTTTCCTCTTTTTTCTTTTCTTAGTCTTATTTAAGGTTGACAATCTTTTTATCCTTCGGATATTTCACCGTATAAGTAAACCGAACTTTTTTGCTTTCCCCTGCTTTCAGGTTGAGTTTCCAGGTAATCACACCCGTTTCATTATTCACCATTGCATCTCCACTTTCTTCCAGGTTTACTTCCACTTCTTTTATATTGCTTAAAGGATATTGATCTTTCAATAATAAATTGATATCCGTCTGTTTATTATTTTTTACGATCAACTCATAAGTAAAACTTTGTTTGGTGGTGCTGCCGCTTGTTTTCAGACTACTTAATTCTTTTACCAGCGATCTTTTCACTGCCACCCTTTTATCTTTTCCCAGTGATAAGTTCAGTGTATCTGCGATAGTGTTTGGATCAATTAAAGATTTTCCAATATAGGTATCATCCATAATAATATTTGCATCGCCGGGTAACAAATCCAGGTTTTGCCAGTCCGCCACTTCGGCAAGCAGATAGGCTTCTTTATCCACTCTTGGAATTGCATAATTTTTTAAAATACAGGTAATTTCTTCTTCTTTAATAGCAATACTATTCATCTTTCCATCACTTTCTATATCATACGGTAAATCAATTTCAAAATTTGTGTTTAGTTGTCCTTCATTTAAAGTTGTATAGTCGCTTATGGTACTGGGATCAATTGTTGAATACCCCAATTCTTTTGCTTTTCGTTTTATACCGTATCCCTCAGCCGTAGTTACTACAACTTCATTTAATTGTTTATCATCTTTCATAGATTGAATTGAATTTCTACCTGCATTAATTCCGGCTGCCCTGCTTCGCAAATCATTATATAATTCCGGTACATATAATTGAAGAAACCAAGGAGTAAGAACCGGCGCAGTTACTCCGAAATTGGGCGTACCCGTACTTAACGTGAGTTTTGTTTTTTTCCAATCAACACCTGTAGTTTGTGTAAGGGATGCTTTGTAAATCAGTTTTACTTTATTTGTTTTTGAATTTACCCGGATATCATATACAGGTACCCAGCCGGCATTATGTGTATAGTAAGAAATGGAAACAGGAATCTCCCCGGCCCTTTTACAAATAACCTGAAGTAGAATCTGTCCATACGATTTTTGTTTAAAAAATGGAGCAGTACTTAAAGCCACAATGCGTTTTTTTATTCCATCTATTTTTTTTACAAATTGATTTTTGCTTTGTTGATAATTATAAATATTCGTTCTCGCTTTTTCAATTTTTGAATTATAGTACTCCACTAGCCTCAATACTTCGGCACTTGTAACCGTTTTATTGCCCGTATTGTTAAATGTTGCTTCAATTAATGTTCCCGTTTTTTGTAAAACTTCCTGCTCTATTACAATTTGGTTTTCAATCCGGCTGATGTCATTTCGTAATTGTTCTATACTGTCTTCTTTTATTGCAACTGCTTCGGGTTTTATAAAAACCGGGGCAATGGGGGTAAAAAGGTTGTAACGATGAGAAAGTAAAGTCACATCTTCCGGAACACTAATTTGAAGACTGTTTAAATCTACATTTGTTCCTAATTGATTTATCA
>JANOFP010000130.1:0-3851 GCA_031413675.1 Bacteroidota bacterium | reverse complement strand
CTGATTGGGCGCAAACCGGACATAAACAGTCTTTGTAATATTATTTGCTTCCGCAACTGTATATAAAAGGGAAGAACTGAATGTTACTCCGTCTTTTGATAAACTAAATACACCTGTTGCGTTTAATGAAATATTATTTGCAAGATCATTTCCGGTGAGTAAAAATGTTTTATCTGATGTACTGCCACTTGCAGCATAAGCAAACTGAATGTCATTTGTACTTACTGTAAGACTTGGTGGTGGAGGCGTTGGAGAATTTCCAACAGCAATATCATCCAGTGTCCATCTTGCGCCTTCATCATCATCAGATACATAAACAAAAGCAAAATGCACATTGGGTTGTTTGAATGCAGACAGGTTAATATTTTCTGATAATGTCCAGATGTTTGAAGTTTGTGCTGGGAATTTTCCATTTATATCTGTCCACGTTGCTAATGTTGGGTCGCCGCTTACATAATTAGTAGAAACTTTTAATTGTAAGGGTTGTCCGTTGAAAGCTGTACGGCTCCAGAAAGAGAGCAAAGGAAAATTTGTTCCTGTTAAATTAAATGAAGGAGAAATTAACCAGTCAACATTCGGAACATTGGTTCCGCCCGCAAAACCATTTATCTGAACACCATTTGGAAACGGTGCTGTGCCTGCTGGTGCTGAAGGATCTCTTCCGAAACTTGTGCATGCCCAAACGATAGCACCGGTTATACTGTATTGGGTAAATCCATCCGTTAAGCCGGAGGTACATGTTTGGAAATTGGCAACATAAAAATTAATACCGGTTGTAAAGGCCCATGTACTGTTTCCACTGATACCTCCAAAAGGATTTCCATCCAGATCAGTTATTGCGCCATTATCAATTTCAAAATAATATTTCGTATTCACTTCAAGAATACTCAAAGCAATATTTACAGTAGTGGAAGATACAGTTACTGTTCCTGAAGTAATATTGATTGTTTGGTAAATGCTGTTATCAGAAAAACGTCTTAAACGGATATTACCGGTACCTTTCATTACATCTTCATTAAACTGTACTGATGCAGAAATATTTACCGGAAGATTAGTTGCACCATTAACAGGGGAAAGAGAAACAATTGCCGGAGGGGTTACATCAATCGGGTTGGCTTCTATTGTAAAATCATCAACTCCTAATCCATCATCGCTGCCCGATGCATTAAAATCATTCCAACGTATTAAGAAGACTGCTCCGTTCGGAATTGCAAGATTTCTTAGTGTATAAGTAATAGCGGTTCTGTTTGCAGCTGCATTACCATCTTTAGCTCCGATAATAAGCGTAGCCGGTGCAGTGAAATCAAGATTTGTAACATCAGTCCATGTTCCGGTTGTAAGCGATGTTGCATTTAAACTATACTGAAAAGATAGTTTATCAGTTCTTGATTCAGCACCTAAACGCCATTGCTCACCGGTATATGAAATTTTTAATTTAGTTATTGAAGTCCCTGAGTTGTTTTGAATTTGTGCTCCAATTGTTGAAATTAAACTTCCAGATTGTAAAGTGCCAAATGCTCTGTCTGAGTTAGCAGTAGCACCAAAACTATACGTATCACCGGAAGTTCCGGATCCTGTTCCTGCAGCATATAATGTATTTGCATTTGCTGCTGTTTCATTAAATAGCCATCCAATTGGTACAGCAGATGATGTTCCGGTATTTACCAAGGTATTAAAATCCTGCGAGTATGTATTTACTAAAGAGATATTTGGGTTGGGTGGAAAATCATTGTCAATAAGATTGATTGATGCTGTACCTGTACCAATCGTTACAGGACTGGTTACGCCAGTAAGAGTTATTTGAATTGTTTCGGTTCCTTCAATATCAGGATCATCATTTACATTAAGCGTAACAATTGCAGAACTATTTCCCTGTGCTATAGTTACAGTTCCCGCTTGTGGATCTGTGTAATCTGTATTCAGAATTGCAGAACCTGCTAAACTATAAGTAACAGTAATACCACCTACAGGTGCCGGGTTGGAAAGATTAATATTAAATGTGCCGCTTGAAGAAGGTTCGGCTGCATTTACACCGCCTGCTACTGAAACACTGGAAACAACAATTCCGGTAAAACTTAGCGAAAAATCATCAATGGATAATCCATCATCTGAACTGGTAATATCAAAATCTGTCCAGCGTATAAAAAAAGTTGTTCCGCCAGGTATATTCAAACCGGTTATAGTAAAATTTATTGAGGTACGATTGGCTGCATTATTGCCATCTAATGCACCTGCTGTGGTATTAATATTTGGACTATTGAAATCAAGACTATTATAATCAGTCCAGGTTCCTGTACCATCACTAATTGAGGTAGCGTTGGTGCTTAATTGAAAATCCAGCCTGTCTGCAGCATTTCTATTAGTAACGCCGCTACGCCATTGTTCACCTGTATAGCTAATGGTTAATGAAGAAATCGTAGTGCCTGAATTATTAGTATATCCTGAACCTAGAATTGGAATAAGTGAACCTGAACGAAGACCACCAAATGCCCTTTCAGCATTTGACGTTGCACCAAAACTATATGTTTCACCGCCATTCCCAGAACCAGTACCAGCAGTATATGTTGTATTGGTATTAGTACCGCTTTCAGAAAAAAACCATCCAGCAGGTGTAGTTGATGATGTGCCTGTGCTGGCAAGTGTATTGAAATCCTGGGTATAGGTTCCTGAAATAAGTGAAATAGTTTGTCCAAAAATATTTGCTGACAGAATGAAAATAAAAGCGGGGATCAAAAAATAAAATTTTCTCATGATAACAATAGTTTAGTTTTCTAATAAAATGTAGGAAAAAGAACGGGATAATTCGGAAGGATTGGAGTTGACAAATGTAGGGTTAATCATCGTTCATCAGATATTAACCTCTTACAAAATTTTCTATACTCGTATAATTACGAACAAATGATTTATTTAATTTTTACTTAATCTGAAATCTGTAATTCTCAATTGCAACGTTTTGTTTCCCTGCCATTCATTCTCATCAATTTTGCAAATTAAATCGATGGGTTGCTTCATTTGCAATAAATTAAATTTTTCTGCCATTCCAAAACCAATACCGGTAAAAGTTATTTCATCGTTTCTTAAAACAAACCGGATGTGATCTTCTTTAACAATTTTTGAATAGCCGGTATCGGTCACATTTTTTATTAAAAATTGAGGACGCATATTCTCTGGGCCAAAGGGTTCCATTTGCTGAAGTATATTATAAAACTGCCACGTGATATCCTTAAAGGAAATTTCAGCATCAATAATTTCTTCAGGAATTAAATGTTCAGGTTTAATAGTTGAAGCAACAACCTCTTCAAATTTTTCACGCAGCGTATTTACTTTATCTATTTCCAATGTCATACCAGCAGCTGCAAAATGCCCTCCGTAACCAAGCAGGTGTTCCCGGCATGCATGAATAGCTTCATATAAATTAAATCCAGGTACACTGCGGGCACTGCCTGCTGCAAATTCACCACTTTGAGTTAATACGATAGTTGGACGATAATAATGCTCAATTATTCTTGATGCAACAATTCCAACAACACCTTTATGCCAATGCGGTTTATAAACAAGTGTAGATTTCCTGTTTTCCCAATCTTTATTTTCACGTATCAGTTCAAGTGCTTCGTTAGTTATTGAACTGTCAGCTTCTTTTCTGTCTGTGTTATCACTGTGCAGTTGTTCTGCAAAGCTGATTGCTTCTTCATAAGTTTCTGCAATAAATAGTTGTACTGCTTTTGTTGCATCATCCATTCTGCCCGCAGCATTTACTCTAGGAGCTATCATAAAAACAAGATTCTGTATCTGGAGTTCTTTTTTTAAACCGCTTAAAAAACAAAGTGCTTTAATACCTGGATTTGGGTTTT
>JANOFP010000129.1:0-2981 GCA_031413675.1 Bacteroidota bacterium | reverse complement strand
GGGATGCCTGTTTTCATTAAATTACTTTTTTCTGTATCAGCCATATTAGTTGTCAGTATTATAAACACCCAATTCTGCCAGCATTGCATCGGCCTGATATGTATATTCTGAAGTGGTAGGATATTTTTCTTTTAATTCTTTGTATAATTCAATTGCATCTTTTTGTTTGTTCAGCTTTTTCTGGGCCGTATAGGCTGCATAAAACAAAGCAGCTGCAGCATTATATTCATCAGCTGTAAATTCATTTGCACTTTTTTTATAAAATTCAAATGCTTCTTTAAATTTTCCGGTTTCACCATAAGCATCAGCCAGTAATTTGTAAGCCCGTTGCTGAGTTTGTTTAGCCGATGTACTAAATTTTTCCAGATGCTTAATCACATTTGCATTATCATCTAACTTCGTATAGCAAACACCAGCATAGTAACGTGCCAGATTTCCTGCCTTTGTACCGCCGTATTGACTAATAATTTTTAAAAAACCCGCATTTCCGCCGTCACCATTCAAAGCAAGCTTTACAGAATCCATACGATAGTATTCTTCGGCTTTAAATAATGCAACGGCTGCTTTTTTCTCATTCGGCTCTTTAAAAAATTTATTATAAACTAACCAGCCACCACCTAATACAATGATAGCTCCGCATACAATCATAATTTGTTTCTGATATTTTGTCCAGAAATTTTTTGCCTGGGCAATCATTACTTCGCCTTTGTCAACTTCCTGCACAATGTTCTTGTCTGCCATTTTATAAAATATTTATTTTTTATTAATCCACTATAAAAGGATAATTCGCATCCATATACACATCTTTCAATACTTCATCATCGTTCGGAAAAGGGCTTTCTTCTGCAAATTTCACGGACTCAGTTACAATCGCATCTACTCTTGTATTAATTGCATCTATATCGGTCTGAGTTCCTAATCCATTTGCAAGAATTGTTTTTAGTACTATCTGAATCGGATCCTTGTCTTTGTATTCATCTACTTCATCCTTACTTCTGTATTTCTGCGGATCGCTTATTGAGTGACCTTTGTAACGGTATGTTTTTAATTCCAGTAAAGTGGGTCCACCTTTTTCTCTTGCTCTTTTCACAGCTCTGGCCACTCCATCATGAACCGATTCGGGGCTCATACCATCAACAGCATCTGCAGGCATATCAAAGCCATCTGCCAATTTGTAAATATCAACCACATTACTGGTACGCTCAACCGATGTACCCATTGCATAATTATTATTCTCGCAAATAAAAATCACGGGCAACTTCCATAACATAGCTAAATTGAAGGTTTCATGCAGTATTCCCTGGCGGGCAGCGCCATCGCCAAAAAAACAAAGAACCACATTATCTGTATCACGATACTGTTCTGCAAATGCAAGTCCGGCGCCGGTACCTATTTGCGCACCTACTATACCATGTCCACCAAAAAAGTTCACATCCTTTCCAAAGAAATGCATACTTCCGCCTTTACCTTTTGCACATCCTGTAGCCTTGCCATACAACTCCGCCATACAGCTATTCACGTTCACACCTTTTGCTATTGCAAGCCCATGATCCCGATAAGCGGTAATAAAAGAATCTTCGGGTCGGGTAGCAGTCATACAACCAGCAGCTATAGCTTCCTGACCAATATATGCATGAAAGAACCCGCGGATTTTCCCTTCCATTTTATATTTTTCTTCAGCCATCAGTTCAAACTGACGAATGAGCTGCATCAATTCGTACCAATACAGGTAAGTTTCTTTTGAAAAACGGGTTGCCAATGCTTAAAAATTTGAGTCGCAAAAATAAGGGAAAGCAGCCAAATTAAAATAGATAGAAATAGGAGGATTTTATCAACATGGGTGTACTATATGCCAATATACTTTCATCGAACAGAATCAGGAATAGGCAGATAGACTAAAAAATATTTGTATGCCTGAATAGCAGAAAAATTTTTGTTGGAAATAATCCCTCAACCAGATACTATTTTTAAATCCTAATGACAATTATCCTTTTACAATTGCTTTTAAGAATAGTTGTATACTTTCTGATTTCCCAATTGGTTCTAATAATAATATAAAAAGGTTAACTGCCAGGGCGAGATACGTAGCCGGATGTTTGAGTTTTTGGTATTTCAATGCACCTAAGAGTAGCATTCCTATGATCAATGCTTGAGTATAGTAAAGAGGAATAATGATATTTATATCAGGCCATTCTTTTATATGCATGCCAACATATATATTTTGTATTCCACGACCCAGAGCTGGCATCATAATGATGAATACCGTTGAAATTAACCACCATGAATGATTTTCAATTTCTTTTCTGTGAAGAATGCTTTTTATTACTGCATATCCGAATGCGGTCATCATTACAATTTCTACTGCAGCCACTCCAAAGAAAAACCAAGGTTGAAAAGGTCCAAAATGGTCTGGTGTTTCCAAAGCTTTCTGAGTTGTTACAATGACTCTGTTCATCATACTCAGAGCAGTTAAACAAACACCTCCGGCCAGGAACATACCGATGATACCATTCGTTCTATGCCTGGCGATTTGACCATGAGTAGCAAAATAGGGTTGAATTATCAGATAGAAATACCAAATCGTACCTGCCCAATAATGGATATGGACAGACCATGCGTTTTCAGAAAAGTCGCCCCAATAATCTTTAAAGATGCCAAGCTGCATAATTATCATTGGGAGTAGCATCCATTTGTATAAAGTTTTATACTTATTCATCTTTAAGTTTTTTTTGTTGACCGTTTATTATAATTTTAAAATTCAAGCCAAATCAAAAATATAGGAAAGTTTTTGGGCTTTCAAAATGAAAAAATTATTTAAAAGTTCATAAATTGAATTTTCCAATAAAAAAAATTCATCTTAATCAATCTGCCCTTTAACCCGAACATAACACCACGCCGTAAATGGCAATATTAAAATTAAAAGAAACGACCACCAACCACCAATGAAAATAAATAGCAGCAATACAATTAATAAAAGATAA
>JANOFP010000128.1:0-12674 GCA_031413675.1 Bacteroidota bacterium | reverse complement strand
AGAACGTACCGATTATGATTTAGAAATGATCCGTGAGCTGGGTTACTGCAATGGCATTGAAAACTATTCACGGTTTTTTGATCGCAGGCATCCCGGCACAAGACCTTATTGTCTGCTCGATTATTTCCCGAAAGATTATTTGATGATGGTTGATGAAAGTCATCAAACCATTCCGCAGGTAAGCGGTATGTATGGCGGCGACAGAAGCAGGAAACTGATTTTGGTTGATTATGGTTTCCGTTTGCCGAGTGCACTGGATAACCGTCCGCAAAACTTTCATGAGTTTGAAAGTTTAATTAACCAGGTAGTATTTGTTAGTGCCACACCCGATGATTATGAAATGGAAAAAACCGGCGGTGTATTGGTTGAACAGGTTGTACGGCCAACAGGATTATTAGATCCGCCGATTGAAATCCGTCCAAGCGTTAACCAGATTGATGACTTGCTCGATGAAATTGATAAACGCATTAAGAAAGGTGATCGTGTACTGGTTACAACACTCACCAAACGCATGGCAGAAGAGATGGATAAATATTTAGCACGCATAAATATTAAATCAAAATACATACACAGCGAAGTAGATACATTAGAACGAATAGAAATTTTGAGAGAATTGCGTTTGGGTACGATAGATGTTTTAGTTGGTGTGAATTTGTTGCGTGAAGGATTGGATTTGCCTGAGGTTTCACTCGTTGCTATTTTAGATGCAGATAAAGAAGGCTTTCTTCGCAACGAAAAAAGTTTAACACAAACTGCCGGCCGTGCTGCAAGAAATGTAGATGGGCTGGTAATTTTTTATGCAGATAAGATGACCATGAGTATGCAACGCACCATTGATGAAACGAACCGCCGCAGAGAAAAACAAGTAGAGTGGAATATTAAGTATGGCATTACACCCACTACAATTATTAAAACAACCCAGGATGTTTTTGCACAAACATCTGTATTGGATATAAAGGGCTTTGATATAAAAAACCCATATGCCATTCCAAACGATCAGGATTTAATAACATTAGCTGCAGAAGAACAAGAAGAGTATAAAACCATACCTAAAACAGAAAAAGCAATTGCTCAGATTAAAAAACAAATGGAGAAAGCTGCACGAGATATGGATTTTATGGAAGCAGCAAGATTGAGAGATGAGATGTTTCGATTAAAGAAACAGTTAGATGAAATGAAAAAATGATGAAACGCCTGCCCGCCGTAGTTTTAACGAAGGCGGGTTCCGGCTTCAAAAGCAGTTGGAGGAAATGAAGAAATAGCCACACCTACTCCTTTTGTGGTATTGTTGCAGTTAATTTAATCCCTTACCTTGAAGTATTAATAACAACTATATGAAACGATATAGTTTTTTTCTACTTCTTGTTTCTTGTACATTTTTTCCTTTTGTATGTTTTACACAGGAACCCAAACTCATTTTGCCAATCGGACATTCTTTAGGAGTAAGTGCATATTTCAGCCCCGATGGAAAAAGAATAGTAACATCTGGTTTGGACTACACAGCCAAAATATGGGATGTAGAAACCGGTAGACTCCTCGCCAATATAACAGGACATACTGATAGTTTATATGGAGCAAATTATAGTCCTGATGGAAAAAAAATTGTGTCTCACTGCCAGGACGGTACGGTTAAAATATGGGATGCTGTTTCCACAATTCTTATAACTGACCTGAAAGCACATAAAGGAGCAGTATCGGTTGGAGAATTCAGCACTGATTCTAAAAAACTTCTCACTGCTTCTGATGATGGAACCGCAAAAGTTTGGGATGTTGCTACTGGTAAATTACTGGCTGATTTAAGAGGACATTCCAAAGCTATATGGTGGGGTTGGTTTAGCAAAGACGGGAAAAAAGTTGTTACCTGCTCTGATGACAGCACTGCTAAAGTATGGGATACGCAATCGGGTAAAATGCTTGCGGATTTAAAAGGACATAGATCAGAAGTTTTATTTGTTGAGTTTAGTCCCGATGGAAAAAAGGTGATTACTTGTTCGGGGGATTCCACCGCGAAAATATGGGATGCGGAAACAGGAAAGATTTTGATAAATATAAACGAACACAATGTCCCAGTGCAGAGTGTTCGTTTTAGCCCGGATGGTAAAAGGTTTGTGACGGCATCTAATGATGGCGATACAAAACTGTGGAGTGCCGAAAATGGAACTTTAATATCAAATATTAAAGGGAAACCAATTTTAAATTTAAAAGTGGGGGGGTATTATCCGGATAATGTGAGAGCTACGGATTTCACCCCAGATGGGAAAAAAATATTAACTGTTTACCAGGATTCAACTATTAAAATATGGGATGCTTTTACTGGTAAATTACTCGATGAAATAAAAAGAGAAAGTTCTGATTATGTAAACTCAGTGTCAATCAGTAGTAATGGAGAAAAAGTTTCTCTCGGGTTAGCGAGTGGTAATGCTCAGATCTATAATATAACTAAAGGAAATCTTATTTCGGATTTAAAAGGAAGTGTGAATTATATCAGTTCTCTAACCTATAGCCCTGATGGAAAAAGAATGATTATTTCAAGCAGTCAGGGATCGGCAAAACTAATTGATGTGGAATCAGGGAGGCTTGTTGCTGGTTTAACTGGATTAACAAGAGGCCGGAGTGGCGTATTTGGAGGCTTCAGCCCGGACGGGAAAAAGGTAATCACATCATCTAATAATGGTTTCTCAAAAGTCTGGGATGCCGGTGCCGGAATTCATTTATGGGATGTAAAGAAAAATAATAAACGGACAGGGTCGCCTTACTTCAGCGCAGATGGGAAAAAAATTCTTACCGCTTCTAGTGACAGTGCAATTAATATTTGGGATGCTGCAACCGGAAAACTATTACTTGAAATTAAAGATTACAAAAACAGTATTAATTCTATAACGCTTAGCCAGGAGAGCAAAAGAATTCTTTCCTCTTCTATTAAGGATACTGCATACAAAATATGGGATGCAGAAAATGGGAAGTTAATATCTCAATTAAATGACCACGGAAAAAAAATTGTATCTGCCAGATTACATCCATCCGGAGAAAAAGTGTTGACCACATCAACAGACAACACAGTTCAAATATGGGATGCCAATACGGGTTCTGTTATGTTAACAATTAAAGAATCTGCCAATTACAGGAATTGGACAAATTTCAGCCCGGATGGGAAAAAAATTTTATCTAAATCACAAGACCATACTGTTAAAATATGGGATTCTGAAACCGGTGTCCTTTTACTCGATTTGAAAAATTTATCATATTTTTTTAATACTGAATTCAGTCCTGATGGAAATAAATTCTTATACAGCCTGGATGATGGTTCAATAAAAATCCAGGAATTAAAAAAAGGTGGAATTGTAACTGAATTAAAAGGCCATACTGCAGAAATCATGCGTTTACAATACAGTCATGACGGGAAAAAAATTATATCTGCATCACAAGACGGTACTGCTAAAATATGGGATGCAGAAACTGGAGCTCTTTTATTTGATTTAAAAGAACATAGTTTTTGGGTACAAACAGCTCAATTCAGCCCGGATGGGAAAAAAGTAATTACAACCTCCCTGGATTATACAGCTAAAGTATGGGATGCAGAAACCGGGAACTCGTTATATACATTCATACCAATCAAAGAAGAAGATTTTCTAATCGTAGACAAAAACAACCATTTCGATGGCACCGAAGCAGCCCGCAAACTTCTATACTTTACCTGTGGTACAGAAGTAATAGAACTTGAACAGGTAAAGGATCAGCTCTGGGTACCCAATCTTGCAGAAAGAATTCTGAATGGAGAAACTATCAACGCTGCAAAACTTTCTGACCTGAATATCTGCAACCTTACACCGGTAGTTGAAACCATTGAACAAACAGCCCTGCAATATCGTTTTCAGATCACACCAAGATTGGGCGGATTAAGCAATACGATTGTTTATGTAAACGGCATTGAAATAAAAAGATATACGCCGCTACAATTAGTAAAGCAAAAAGAAACTTATCAACTGGCAATTAATAAATCCGAGTTACAGAAATTTTTTATTGCCGGTAAAGAAAACAGCATCACAGTTAAATCACTCACAGCAAGAAATTCTATCAGCTCCCGTTCTGTTTCCATTAATGAAAAAGGAAATGAGAAAAGTGCAGCATTGCCAAATCTTTATGCCGTTGTAGTGGGGGTAAGTGATTACAAAGGAGAAGAACTCGATCTTAGTTTTGCTGCCAAAGATGCGGTAGATATTGCCAATGCCATTGATGCCAGTGCAAAAAAATTATTGAATACTGATGGGAATGAGCATGTTTTTATTTATAAACTTCATACAGGCGCCGGGCGGGATAAGTTCCCGGAGAAAAATAGCATCAAACAGGTGTTTACAGAAATTGCGGGTAAGGCACAACCTAATGACATACTCCTGATTTTCTTTGCCGGTCATGGTGTAATGTCCGCCCGTGCCGGTACGGACGGGGAATCCGAAAAAAATCAATTTTATTTTTTAACCGCAGATGCATCTAATGCAACGGTAAGTGGTGCTTTAAAAGATGTAGGCATCAGTACAGATGAACTAACCGAATGGATAAAGCCACAAACAATGAAAGCACAAAAACGTATCCTGATTTTTGATGCATGCAACAGTGGCCAGGCAATAAATGAAATTATCTCCATGGGAAAAACGGGGCAAAACTTTCTTGCATCAAGAGGTGATGAAAAAAGTAAACAGGTAAAGGCGATAGAAAAATTAAATGAAAGATCGGGCATGTTTATTTTATCTGCATCAGCAAGTGATCAAAAGGCCTATGAAATGGGAAAATATAACCAGGGTGCATTAACCTATTCTCTTTTAAAAGCCATTAAAGAAGAACCGGATATTTTAGAAGACAGGAAATATTTAAACATCAGCCGTTGGTTTAATGCTGCTGAAAAATCAGTGAATGAATTGGCCAGAGAAACCGGGGCAAGACAGCAACCACAAATTGTAAGCACCACTAATTTTAATATTGGTTTGGTGGATGAAGAAGTGAGGAATAAAATTGTATTGCCATTTGAAAAGCCAATGTTTACCCGTTCGGATTTTCGAAATACAGAGTTACGTGTTGATAATTTAAAGCTGCGTAATTTAATTGATAAAGAACTTGACGAAATCTCCGGGAATGTTTCTAATGCTTTAATAATGTATAGCCCCGAATACGATGGCGCCAATGTTTATGCAATCAGCGGCGACTATACCGTAACAGGAAACGATGTCAGCGTTTCAGTAATACTTACAAAAGGTGGAACCGAAATCAAAACTAAATTTGAGACAAAAGGAGAGCTTAAGCAGCCAGATTTATTGGCAAAAACAATAATAAACTCTGTAATGGAATGGATAAAGAATAACAAGTAAAGCTCAACTCGTAGATTTACGAAAAAATCCAGAGTACTAACGCCCAAATTTTCCTCATTCACTATTCAAAAGATTGCTTGCACTAGTTTAGACTTATACCTTAGTCTTCTGAAACACGAATCCAATATTTGTTAAACCAATAAAATCTAATGTTATGAAAAGACGAGTTAGAAAAATCGTAAACTTTTTTGCCTTCAACCTTCTGTTCTTCGCTTTGTATTTGAATTTTATTCATAATGACAAAGTGGTAGCAGCTACAACTGCATCAGACAATAATCAAGCAAGCAATACCGCTGCATTTAGTGGTACTGTATTGGTAGAAAACCCTGATCAATACTTACAGAAGAAAAATGAAGTAGTACTTCCAGTTGTACAACAGCCAATAACTGTTGAAACAAAAACAGTACAAACATCCGGAGAGCCATTAAAACTTTCCATTAACTAAGTCAAGCGAAGCAGAGTTATAATAAAATCAACCCGGAACTTTTCTAAGTACTGGGTTTTTTTGTGTTTCAAACTCAAACTTCCAATATTGAATTTTATGTATCTGCCCAAATAACCATTACACTCTTTTAAGGGCCGGGGGTTTAAGCGAAATAATTACCTTAGCGGCATGGCTGAAAAAAAACTATTCCTTCTAGATGCATTTGCTCTTGTGTTCAGAGCATACTATGCACTCATCCGCAGTCCACGGATTACTTCAAAAGGAAAAAATACAAATGCTCAATTTGGTTTTACCAATGCATTGGTAGAATTAATTAATAAACAAAAGCCATCCCATATGGCTGTTTGTTTCGATACCTCTGCGCCTACTGAGCGGCATACAGATTTTGCAGATTATAAAGCAAACCGGCAGGAAACACCAGGAGATATCAGTGCCGCTGTACCCGATATAAAAAAAATTATTGAAGGTTTTAATATTCCAATCATTGCGAAAGACGGTTATGAAGCAGATGATGTAATTGGAACCTTGAGCAAGCAGGCAGAAAAAGCAGGCTATGAAGTGTATATGGTAACGCCGGATAAAGATTATGGTCAACTCGTTTCTAACAAAATAAAAATTTATAAACCCGCCTACCAGGGAAATGATGCAGAGATAATGGGGCCCGAAGAAATTTGTGCTAAATGGAATATTAAAAGTGTAGACCAGGTAATAGATATGCTGGGCATGATGGGTGATGCAGTAGATAACATACCGGGCATACCCGGAGTAGGAGAAAAAACTGCCGCAAAATTTTTAGCCGAGTACGGTAGTTTGGAAAATACACTGGCAAATGCCGATAAGATAAAAGGTGCAATGGGGGAGAAAGTAAAAAAAGGAAAAGAGATGGCTATTCTTTCTAAAAAATTAGCAACAATCATTTTAAATGTGCCTGTTGAGTTTCACGAAGAGGATTTTAAACTTTCGGATTGGAATAAAGAAACGTTGAAAGAAATATTTACAGAGCTTGAATTTAAAACATTAGGTAAACGGTTATTGGGCGATGATTTTTCTTTTTCAACCGGAGGGAATGATTTTATTAAAAAAGAACAACCGCAGGGCGTACAAACAGATTTGTTTGGAAATATTGTTGAAACCAAAGAGTCTGTCATTAAAAACCAGGTACCTATTGAAGATGATGGTGAAGTTTCTGAAAGCCTGGCTGCTGATAAAAATATAAATAACACACCACATAAATATTCCCTGGTCACAACAGATGCGGAGATTAAAAAATTAATAACAGAATTAAAAAAGCATGATGAAATTTGTTTTGATACTGAAACAACAGGCATTGATGCGAATGCTGCAGAGTTGGTTGGTTTAAGTTTTTCAGTAAAAGCAGGGGAGGCCAATTATATTCCATGTCCTATAGACCAAAAGGAAACAAAAAATATTCTTTCACAGTTTGAATCATTGTTTGCGGATAAGAAGAAAACCTGGGTAGGTCAAAACATAAAATATGATTTACTTGTTTTGAAATGGTATGGAATAGAAATAGCCGGAAATTTATTTGACACCATGCTTGCGCATTATGTAATAGAACCCGATGGTAAAAGAGGCATGGATGATTTGAGTGTAAAATATTTAGGTTACGAACCCGTGCATATAGAAGAGCTGATTGGCAAGAAAGGAAAGTTTCAAGGCAATATGCGGGATGTGGAATTGGAAAAAATAAAAGAGTATGCAGCTGAAGATGCCGATATAACATTGCAGCTTAAACATATTTTTACTCCTCTTCTAAAAAAGAAAGAAGTAGAAAAAGTTTTTAATGAAGTGGAAAACCCATTGGTGAAAGTATTAACTGACATGGAGTTTGAAGGAATAAAAATTGATGAGGAATTCTTAAATGATTATTCTAAAGTATTAGAGAAAGATGCAAAGAAAGCCGAAGAAAGCGTTTATAAACAAGCCGGAGTTCGTTTCAATCTTGCTTCTCCCAAACAATTAGGCGAAGTGCTGTTTGATAAATTAAAATTGGATCCGGCTGCTAAAAAAACGAAAACGGGCCAGTATCAAACAGGTGAAGATGTTTTATTAAAGCTTGCAGCAAAAGGTCATCAGATCGTTGAAGATATTCTTGTGTTTCGTGAACTGACAAAACTCAAATCAACCTATGTTGATGCATTACCACTTTTGATAAATAAAAAAACAGGAAGGGTGCATACGTCTTATGCACAGGCAGTAGCTGTTACTGGTAGATTGAGTAGTAACAACCCAAATCTTCAGAATATTCCGGTACGTACTGACAGGGGAAAAGAAATACGTAAAGCATTTATACCAAGAGATAGCAAACATGTTTTATTGTCAGCCGATTATTCTCAAATCGAATTAAGAATTGTAGCAGCCATCAGTGGTGACGAAAACATGTGTGAAGCATTCAGTAACGGAATAGATATTCATACTGCCACCGCATCAAAGGTTTATAATGTAAGCGAAAAAGAAGTAACAAAAGAAATGCGCTACAAAGCCAAGAGTGTAAACTTTGGAATTATTTATGGACAGGGTGCATTTGGGTTGGCAGACAATCTTGGTATTTCAAGAACAGAAGCAAAAGAAATAATTGAAAATTATAAAAAACAATTTCCGGGTATCCAAAAATATATGGATGACACCATCAACTTTGCCAGGGAACATGGTTATGTACAAACGCTGATGGGAAGAAAAAGATGGTTGCGGGATATTAACTCAGCCAACTTTACCGTTCGTGGTTTTGCTGAACGTAATGCAATCAACTCTCCCATACAAGGCACCGCTGCCGATATGATAAAACTGGCAATGCAGAAAGTGTATGCCGCAATGAAAAAAGAAAAAATGCAAAGCAAAATGATTTTGCAAGTGCATGATGAATTGGTGTTTGATGCATTAAAATCAGAAACGAAAGAACTGAAACCATTAATTATTGAATGTATGGAGGCGGCAATGAAATTACCAAACAAAGTACCCATTGTTGCAGAATGTGGCGAAGGAAAAAACTGGCTGGAGGCACATTAATATGAACTGGAAATTTTATTTTAAAGATGTAGTGCTGATCGGTAGCCGTTATTTAATTATTACCAGTATCGCATTTATTGTTTGTTATGTTTTATTGCGCCGGATAATTCAATCAAAAAAAATTCAGGAGCGGTTTCCAAAGTTCAGCGATTATGCAAGGGAAATTTTTTTTTCAATTCTCACTGTGTTTATTATGGCGTTTATACCTGCCATGGTTTTAGGCAGTCCCGAAATTTCACGACATACAAAATTTTATACTGATATTAATTTACACGGGAAACTGTATTTCATTTTCGCATTTCCCATGATGGCGATTATGCACGACACGTATTTTTATTGGATGCACAGACTGATGCACCATCCGAAGTTATTTAAAATCGTTCATTTGATTCATCACAAATCAACCAATCCCAGCCCTTTTGCAGCTTACGCTTTTCATCCGCTGGAAGCAGTTGTGGAGGCAGGAATATTTCTTGTTTTTGTATTTACGATACCCGTACATTTATTTCACCTGTTGTTCTTTTTCCTGTTTATGATTATTTATAATGTGTATGGTCATCTTGGCTGGGAACTTTATCCAAAAGGATTCAGCAGGCACTGGCTGGGAAAATGGATCAACACGTCTGTTAACCACAATATGCATCATCAATATTTTAAAGGGAATTATGGATTGTATTTTTTATTCTGGGACAGAATGATGGGTACCATCCGAAAAGATTATGATGAACAATATGATTTGGTAAAATCAAAAGGTAGCGGGAAATGAAAAAAGATATAGGAACCAGAGAAGATTTGCTTTTGCTGGTAAATAATTTTTACAACAAACTGCTGGCGGATGATTCCATCAATTATTTATTTACTGATGTGGCTAATATAAATCTGGAACACCACCTGCCGGTGCTGGTTGATTTTTGGCACTCTGTTTTATTTCAAACCGGCACTTACCAAAAGAATGCTATGCAACCACACCTGGACCTTCATCAAAAATCTCCCCTGACCAAACACCATTTTGAAACATGGCTTCGATTCTTTAAAGAAACGGTAGATGAAAATTTTGAGGGTGAAATTGCGTTTATAGCCAAAGAAAGGGCAACCAGCATAGCTACGGTAATGCAAATAAAAATCATTCAGCTAAAGTGATTTACCCGGGAAATGCTACTGACATCATTTTTTTCTTGATAAATTTGTATAGAGTTTGTAACTTTTACATCTAAAAATAATTTTTTATGAAACGAACAATCTTCACTATTGGCTTTATTGCACTAGCTGCAATTCTTACTATTTCAAATGCACAGACTCCGGAAGAAATGAAAAAATGGATGGATTATATGACTCCTTCTGATGTTCATAAAATGATGGCTGCCTCGGACGGAGAATGGAACATGGAGATTCAAATGTGGATGGACCCGAAAGCTCCCGCACAAAGCATGAAAGCAAGCTGTGTAAATAAAATGATTTTGGATGGCCGCTACCAGGAAAGCATAAATACGGGTTCCTACAATGGAATGCCATTTGAAGGACGTAGTTTGACAGGATGGGATAATGCAAGGAAAATTTTTGTATCAACATGGATTGATAATATGGGAACCGGTATTATGTATATGGAAGGACCCTGGAATGATGCCACCAAATCAATGGAACTAAAAGGAAAGATGACAGACCCGATGACCGGGCAGGTTAAAGATGTAAGACAAACTATGAAAATGGTTGATGATAATACACAAGTCATGCAACAATTCGATATGAAAGATGGAAAGGAATATAAAGCGATGGAAATAAAGTTTACCAGGAAAATGTAAAAAAGATACTTTCTAAAATTGAAAACCCCGGAATTGTAGCCGGGTTTTTTTATTTTGTTATGAAATTACTCTTTCTTCACTTTTTCCATCGGCAGTTTTTCATCACGGCTCCACTCCTGCATGCTGCCATCATATAATTTCATTTTATAACCCAACGACCTACCAACGAGATAATCGACACTGGCGGTTTGCCCGATGAAACAATAAACAACTACTTCTTTTTCTTTACCTGTAACAACGGTTTCAAAATTTTTTTGAAGTACAACAGCAGGCTTAAAATTGCTGGTGGAGTCAATCATATCTTGATAAGGAATATTTTTTGCTCCGGTAATATGGCCATCTCTCGGATTGCCGGTTGGGTCACCATCGTACCAGCGTTTGGCTCTTGCATCCACAATTTCTGCAGATTTATTCTGCAATGATTTTTGTACATAGTCTTTATCTACAACTAATCTGTTATCCGTTGCTACGTAATTTCCTTTTTTAAAAACTGAAGGTTTATTAGTAACAGAGAACCCCGCTTTTTTCCAGGCCTCAATACCTCCATTTAAAAATGAAACTTTTCCTTTCAATCCAAAATGCTCCAGTGTTAAAAACATTCTTGCTGCTATCGTTACATCAGTTCCTTTATGACATACTACAATCTTTGAATTTTTGTTGATGCCCAAATCCTGCAACACTTTTGTAGCTGCTTTGGCAGTTGGTGCATACATACTGCCTTCTGGGGTATCAAAGGCCAGCCAATCGGGCCAGAGAAAACGGGAACCTTCAATATGCTCTTTATCATAATCTGCTTTTACAATAAAGCCGGTATAAAGAATTACAAGGTTAGGGTCTTTTAAATTTTCATTTAACCATTGTGGAGATACAATCACAGTTTGTTGGGCAAAGCTGGTGAAGAAGTAAAAATTCAAAAGGCAAAAGCCAAAAATCTTTTTCATAAATCAATATTTATTTCTTTAACAAGGTAAGATTTTGTTGCCTGGTATCAATTGTGACATTTGACAAACGGCAGGGTTTTGCTGATGAAAAACTTATAGATGTCAATATTGCAATGTAATTACAATTTTCCCTTTAAAACAACCCTGTTCATAGTAACGGAAAGCATCGGCAGTTTTTTCCAAAGGGAATGATTTATCAATAACCGGCTTAATAATACCTTTCTCAAACAGCGAAGTCAACTCATCAAGGCCTTCCCTGTTCACATGATATCCCATTATACCCAACTTTTTAGTGCTGAATTTTGAAAGCAACGGCTGAATCAACATCATCTGAAATATCAACCAACCCATGGAACCTCCAATCATAGCAAAGACACCACCTGGTTTTAATGCTCTTTTGTAATCATGAATAGAACGGTGGGCTGTGACATCCAAAATATAATCGTATTGAATCCCCGTTTTTGTATAATCAGTTTTTCGGTAATCCATCAGTTCATCTGCTCCATAAGTCCGAAGCATGTCAAATTTTTCTTCTTTATCAACACAGGTTACAGTTGCACCTATTGATTTTGCATATTGCAAAGCAATAGGACCAACACCACCACCAGCTCCATTAATTAATAAATGATTCTCCGCCTGTAAAGGTTTTTTATAACGAAGCCCCTGCATTGCAAGTAAACCCGCCTGTGGTAATGCAGCTGCCTGTTCAAAACTCATTTTTAGAGATTTTTTTGCCAGCATTTTTTCAGGTGCACATACATATTCAGCAAAAGCACCAAAGCCGGCGCCGGCTATATCTCCAAACACTTCATCTCCGGGTTTAAATTTTTTTATGTTGCTGCCAACTGCTTCAATAATTCCAGCTACATCAGAACCGAGTATTTTATTTTTAGGCTTAAACAATCCTCCCAGTAATCTTGTCAGCAATCCTTCTCCCCTGATTAATCCCCAATCCCATTCGTTAATAGATGATGCAAATACTTTTATCAGTACTTCATTTTCTTTTGGTGTGGGCCTACCCACTTCTTGTAACTGAAGTACATCAGGAGGACCATATTTTGTATAAACGATTGCTTTCATTTCTTTTGTTATTGTGGTATAG
>JANOFP010000127.1:0-3673 GCA_031413675.1 Bacteroidota bacterium | reverse complement strand
AATGGTTTCCGGAACGAGAGCTTGCAATGAAGCGGGAGAAAGAAATCAAGAATAAAAAAAGCAGAAAATATATTGAATGGTTGATAAACTCAGCTGGCTAAAGCGTTTGCTTGTCCCGATAGCTATCGGGAAAAAGGTCACAGGTTCTCCCGAATCTTTCGGGACGGTAACCTCCACTTTATAAAAGAGGCTGTCTCAAAAATGAAGAATTTAAACACAGAGTAACAGAGGATTTGAGTTACACAGAGAAAGTAAAATTGGAAATCAATACTCTGTGTAACTCTGTTTCTCCTTTTCTCTGTGTTGAAAATACTTTTGAGACAGCCTCTTTTTCTTTTTTTCAACTATAAAAAATTTTTATTCATACAGGACAGTTAACAACAGTTCTTATTTTGTTTTTCTTTACTTTCAATGCAAATTAAATTGCTTCTATGTCAACCAACCAAACGAATGCTGCCACCAAATATCTTTTTCCTTTTATATTGGTAACTAGTTTGTTTTTTCTCTGGGCGTTTTTGCATAATACAAATCCCATTCTAATTCCGCATTTAAAAAAAGCATGTCAGCTCAGCGATACACAGTCTTCGTTTATAGACCTGGCTGTTTACTTCGGGTATTTTTTAATTGCAATACCTGCAGGTTTGGTTATGCATAAGTTTGGTTATAAAAAAGGAATTCTTATCGGGCTTTGCCTGTATGCAGCCGGCGCATTATTATTTGTGCCTGCAGCATCCGGAAGAAGTTATCTTTTATTTTTAACCGCTTTATTTATTTTAGCAGCCGGTGCCACATTCCTGGAAACAGTTGCCAATCCGTATATCTCAATCCTGGGTCCGAAAGAAACATCTGAACAACGATTAAATTTTGCACAATCCTTTAATGGAGTAGGCGCATTTGTAGCTCCGCTGATTGGTGGTACATTTATTTTATCGGGTGTAGAACATACAAAAGATGAACTGAGCCAGATGGCAACAAATGGCACACTCAATGCATACCTGCAGACGGAAGCGGACACAGTTAAAATTCCATACTTAATCATTGCAGCCGTAGTTGCATTGGTTACCATTGGCTTCTTTGTTACCAAACTTCCTGAAGTAAAAGAATCGGATGCAGCAGATGCACATACTGGTTTCTCATTACGTGTGTTACGGCACAGTCATGTAAAGTGGGCTGTGATTTCGCAATTCTTTTATGTAGGTGCACAAGTAGGTGTAGGTAGTTTCTTTATCCGTTTTTCAAAACAAACAATGGACTTACCTGAAAAAACAGCTGCCTACTGGTGGGGCATTATTGCCATGGTTGGTTTTATGGCTGGCCGTTTTGCAGGTACATTCCTGATGAAGTTTATCAAGCCACAAAAACTTTTATTACTTTATGCCATAATAAATATTCTGTTACTTACACTTGCTTTAAATACACATGGAAAAATTTCTGTATATACCGTAATGGCTGTTCCGTTCTTTATGTCTATTATGTTTCCAACTATTTTTGCATTAGGTATAAAAGAATTGGGAGAAGAAACAAAGATGGCATCATCCTTAATTGTAATGTCAATTGTTGGAGGGGCATTGGCTCCTTTATTAATGGGTGCAATTTCAGATTCAACCGGCAGCATGCAAAAAGCATATATTGTTCCTTTACTCTGTTTCATTGTAGTCGCCTGGTTTGGATGGAAAGGTTATAAAATAAAAGAAATACATGTTTAGTTTAAAAAATAAAACAGCAGTAATAACCGGTGGTGGCAGCGGCATTGGAAAAGCGATAGCCGTATTGTTTGCAAAACAGGGCGCCTCGGTACATATTTTAGAATTAAATACAGAAAGTGCAGAAGAAGCTGCAAGAGAAATAAATAAATCGGGTGGTGTAGCCATTGCTCACTCCTGCAATGTTGCGGATCAAAAAAACATAGTTAGCCTGTTTGAAAAAATTGGAACAATAAATATCCTGGCAAATATTGCGGGCATTGCAAATATTGGAAAAGCAGATACAACCAGCGAAGAAGATTTTGATAAACTGATGCTGGTAAATGTAAAAGGCGTTTATAATTGTATTTATGCTGCTATTCCTCAATTAAGAAAAGCCGGTGGTGGTTCTATTCTGAATATGGTATCTGTTGCGGCGCATGTTGGCATAGCCGATCGTTTTGCCTATAGTACAAGTAAAGGTGCGGTAATGGCAATGACGCTGAGTGTGGCTAAAGATTATATTAATGAAAATATCCGTTGCAATTCAATTTCGCCGGCAAGAATACATACCCCGTTTGTAGATGGTTTTTTAAAAAATAATTATCCTGGTCAGGAACAGGAGATGTTTGATAAACTTTCTAAAACACAACCCATCGGAAGAATGGGTACATCGGATGAAGTGGCTGCCCTTGCATTATATCTGTGCAGCGACGAAGCTTCTTTTATTACCGGGTGTGATTATCCGATAGATGGAGGATTTATAAAACTCAATAATTAGTTTATATGAAAAAAATATTTTCGGTAGCTGCTTGTGTTCTTAGTGTGCTTATTTCTATTGCGCAAAACAACTATACACCAACTTCGGAAAATCTTGCGATGCGAAAAGAATTCCAGGATATTAAATTCGGCATGTTTATTCATTGGGGAGCTTCCAGTGTATTAGGTGCCGGCGAATGGGTGATGAATAACCGGAATATTAAAAAAGAGGATTACGATAAACTGATTCATATTTTCAATCCACAGAATTTTGATGCGGCTAAATGGGTAGCCATTGCCAAATCCGCCGGCATGAAATATATAACCTTTATCACCCGGCATCATGATGGTTTTAGTAACTGGGATACAAAACAATCTGACTGGAAAATTACAAATACACCGTATGCTAAAGATGCATTGAAACAATTATCCGATGAATGCCATAAGCAGGGTATAAAACTTTTCTGTTATTATTCATTGCTGGATTGGTACCGCAGCGATTACCAGTATGAAACAGGTAAAACTGGTAAAGGAACTGGCAGAACAAAAAAAAGTGACTGGGAAAGTTATATCCGTTTTATGAAAGCTCAGTTAACTGAATTATTGACAAACTATGGCGAAATCTCCGGCATCTGGTTCGATGGGCATTGGGATCAATTGGATAATGATGTGGACAAAAATTTAAAATCAAAAACCAACTGGCATTACGATGAAATTTATAAACTCATACATCAGCTGCAACCAAAATGTTTAATCAGCAATAATCATCATTTAACTCCCATACCGGGAGAAGATTTTCAGGCATTTGAAAAAGATTTGCCCGGGCATAATACGACTGGTTTTGGTGGCGCTGCTATTTCTGAATTACCAATGGAAACCTGCGAAACCATGAATGACAGCTGGGGTTTTAATATCACAGACAGGAATTATAAATCGGTAAAAAAAATAGTTCAATACATTGTAAAAGCAGCAGGCTACAATGCAAATTTTTTATTGAATGTGGGGCCTATGCCGGATGGTACCATTCAATCTGAATTTGCCGATACGTTGAAGCTGGTTGGTAACTGGATGTCGCAAAACGGAGAAACCATTTATAATTCAAGAGGGAATGTGATTCCACCAAAAGACTGGGGAACGCTTACCATAAAAAACAAAACAGCCTTTGTTCATATATTGAGCAAACCTGAAAACCCTGCTTTCCTGTTTATTCCCGAATTGAAAGAAAAAATTTC
>JANOFP010000126.1:0-2886 GCA_031413675.1 Bacteroidota bacterium | reverse complement strand
CAATGATGAAATCCACGATATCCCTTTTCTCAAAGTTCCTCATCCCGAAATGCAGAACCGGAGATTTGCGTTGCTGCCATTGGCGGAAATTGCCCCGGGTATCATTCACCCTGTTTTTAAAAAGTCGATAATGGAACTTTTAAATGATTGTTCAGATACACTTGAAGTAAAAAAAATCGGTAGCCCCTCAGTTTGAAATCCCTCTTAAGGAGTCTATTGGACAAAACATCGGAGTCTTGTCTTACCGAGCGGCGCCGTTATTAGTTTCTGAATTTAAAGAATCTAAGCGAGGTATCTCATAGGGTAATAACAGTATGAGATACCTCTCCGCCTTTGGCGGATCGGTAGGATAAGTCTCAGTGGGTTTGATTATTCTTTATAGATTTCAAACTGGGCATTACTAAAAAATCGCCGATATATAAGATTGAATTAGATTCCCCTGATTTATCCACAAACTATCATTTTGCAAAACTTCAAACTTACATTTCATTTATTTTGCAGCCTCTCAATCTGCAATCTAAAATTTGCAATCTGCAATAAAGAATGAATTATCATTTCATCACCATAGAAGGAAATATCGGCGCTGGAAAAACAACACTTGCACACCTGCTAAGCAAGCATTACAATGCAAGATTGATTCTGGAAGAATTTGCAGACAATCCCTTTCTTGCAAAATTTTATGAGAACCAGGCACAATATGCTTTTCCGGTTGAGCTTTTTTTTATGGCTGAGCGATATAAGCAATTGAAAGATTTATTGCAGCAAAAAGATCTGTTCAACAGCCTTTCTATTTCCGATTATTTATTTAATAAATGTCTTTTGTTTGCAAAAGTTACTTTGCCCGACGATGAATTCAGATTGTATCAACGGTTGTTCGACATCATTCATCAGCAACTGATACAACCCGATATTGTTGTTTACCTGCATGCACCAGTAAGCAAATTGCAGGAAAATATAAAGAAACGAAACCGCACTTACGAACAAGCTATACCAGACGAATATCTTTTCAATCTACAGGAAACCTATACGCATTACATCAAACAACATAATATAAAAACACTATTTGTTGATGCCTCGAATGCCGATTTTTTACACAATGAAAAACAGTTGCAGGCAGTTATTGATGCGCTGGATAAAGAATATGAACCGGGTCAGCATTTTATTTCGCTTCCATGACAGATGAAACGGATATCAAACAAAAATTTCTCCCGGTAATCAATAAAGAATTTACCTGGTTCATCGTTGCCCGTATTTTATTTATTGCCGGGCTGCGTATGACACCTGTCCTGCTCGGTTGGAGGCTTTACGAAATAACCGGAAGTAAACTTTCATTAGGTATCCTTGGTTTATCTGAAGTTATTCCTGCTCTTGCCCTTGCATTGCCAGCCGGTGTAAAAGTCGATAAAAGCAACAAACACCGGTTACTCAGTATTTGTATAGCACTCTATTTTTTCTTAATGCTTGGGTTATTAATTATCACCTCATCCTGGATGCTGCAAAGTACTTCTGCAAAATTTATTGAGTGGGGTATTTACACTCTCATCTTTTGCACAGGTATCATACGAGCTTACAGTGCTTCTGCATTTAATTCTTTTCTTGCACAGTTAGTTCCTGCTGCGTCGCTGGTAAAAGCTGTTTCTGTAAATAGTATGGTGTGGCTCGTTGCTGCAGTGATTGGCCCTGCCGTAGCTGGACTTTTAATGGGCTATACCAATGTTACTATCGCTTTTATTCCTGTGTGCTCACTGGTATTGATTGCTTTTATATTTTTTCAAAATATAAAACCAAAGCCTGTAAGCTGGAATCCCGTTAACACTAAAACATGGGATGGTGTAAAAGAAGGCCTCCAGTTTGTTTATAATCAAAAGGCTTTATTAGGTGCTATGAGTTTGGATATGTTTGCCGTTTTATTTGGAGGGGCTGCGGCTTTATTACCCGTATTTGCTATAGATATTTTACATATTGGTCCGCAGGGATTGGGTTGGCTG
This sequence comes from Bacteroidota bacterium, assembly GCA_031413675.1. Lineage (GTDB taxonomy): Bacteria > Bacteroidota > Bacteroidia > Chitinophagales > Chitinophagaceae > VBAR01. The sequence goes on along the minus strand of JANOFP010000126.1, from coordinate 898 downwards.
GTAGCAGCAACTTACCTTGGAAATTTTGTTGCCATAGCATGGATCACTTCACACCCGTTAAAAAACAAACAGGGTAAATCATTATTATATGTCGTTGCCGGTTTTGGCGTTTGCATTTTAGTGTTTGCCATTTCAAAAAATTTCTGGTTGAGTTTTGCTGCTTTATTTATCAGTGGATTGTTTGATGGAGTGAGTGTCATCATCCGCGGCACGATTGTACAATTATTTGTACCGGATGAAATGCGGGGCCGGGTTTCATCCGTTAATTCTATGTTCATCAATTCGTCTAATGAACTCGGACAATTTGAAAGCGGTGTTGCCGCATCATTACTCGGCACAGTTCCATCCGTCATCTTCGGTGGTTGCATGACTTTATTTATTTCAATCTTTACCTGGTTCAAAGCGCCGGGGTTGAGGAAGTTTGAATATTAGGCCCCCTGCCTCCGCCAGCTGGCGGAGAGACTTAGGTCAATCATACTTTTCTTTTCATAACTTCATCAAAGAAAAATTTTTTTTATTGTGTTACCAACTTCTGTTCCCAGATTGAATCCCGTACGTACGGGATTGCGTCGCACTCTTGTACGTTCTGTAATTCTATTCAGCAAATCAAACTGTACATCCCCTCCCTGGAGGGGCGGATGCAACTATGAATTAAGGAAATTATGAAAGGGGTGGGTAAAACGATAAACCTGCCTGCCGGCAGGCAGGCAAAAAAAACTAAAAACAAAAAATTATGCATCGCCGCACATTCTTACAAAACACAGCACTCAGCTTTGGAGCACTAACACTTGCACAGCAAAATCTTATTGCAAATTGGTTTGAAGACCCGTGGAAAATAAAAATGCTCACCGATTCCATCGGCATTTTTTCTGAACGCGGAGGCACCATTGCCTTTATG
>JANOFP010000125.1:0-4491 GCA_031413675.1 Bacteroidota bacterium | reverse complement strand
CAACCAGAAATAACAGTGAAGTTACTTCAGCTCCAACTGCGCCGACAACAGCTATAAACAACGCTGACTTTAAAAAAGAAGTAGCTGCTAAGGAGAAACAAAAGTCAGATAATATAGAGGATTCATACAAAAAAGATAAAGTAGCTAAAAGCGAAGAATTACAATTAAACGAAGTTGTAGTAGCCAGTAAATCAAAAAATCCTGGCTCTAAAAGAGCAGATGAAAAACCCCAAATCAGCAGACAACAAAACCGGGAGAATACAGATTTAAATCAGAAATCAATCAGAGATTCGAAAGATACTACCAACTACAGTCAACTAAATATTTTCAGAGGAAGAGTAACGGATGCTTCCGATAATGGAATTCCTTTTGCCAATATTACGATCACAGATATAAATGTGGGAACCTATGCCGATGCTAAAGGAAATTTTAGTTTGGTTGCACCCGATTCCACACTCTCGGTAAATCTCCGGGCTGTTGGTTTTACTAACAGTCAGATACAATTAAGAAATTCATTACCCACCAATCAGGTTGTTTTGCAAGAGGATAATAGTCTGAATGCAATCGTTATAAATACGAATAAACCGAATGCTAATCGCAGCCGTTCGTCAACTACGATACTCACCGAACCCGAACCAAGTGATGGTTGGGAAAACTATGACAGTTATTTAGCAAACAATCTAAAAGTGCCGGAAGAAAAACTAAGACTTCAAAAAAACGGTGCCGTTGAAGTTTCGTTTGATGTAAACAGTAAAGGTGAACCGGTAAATATTACAATTACAAAAACGCTTTGCAAAGAATGTGATGAAGAAGCAATCCGATTGATAAAAGAAGGGCCTCGCTGGAACCGGAAAAATAAAAAACAAAAAGCCAGAGTTACCGTACCGTTCTAACCCATTTTTATTTTACACATCGAAAACTGTAGTTTTCTTTTATTGCGTATTTTTTTCGAGTCTTGATTAATGACTGCCAACTGAACCAATTTCCCTACATTTGTCTTCCAAAAAAATTTAAACCATGATAAAAAAATTATTATTCAGCACATTAGCTGTTTGTTCACTTTATTTTTCAAATGCACAACAGCTTACTACGCCACAAGGAAGCCCTACTGCAACAGTAAAACAAAATTTTGCATTATCAACTGTTGAAATTTCCTATTCACGGCCGAGTGTAAAAGGACGCAAAATATTTGGCGACCTTGTTCCATTTGAAAAAATATGGAGAACCGGTGCAAATAATGCTACCACATTGACTTTTGGTGAAGAAGTAATGATTGGAGATAAAAAAGTAGCTGCTGGAAAATACGGGTTACTTACTATTCCTGGCGAAAAAGAGTGGACATTTATTATTAGCAAACAGACAGATGTAACAAGTCCAGACGCTTACAAACAAGATCAGGATGTGGTTCGTGTTAAAGCCACACCATTTGAATTGCCATTTTCAATTGAAACGCTTGGTATCAGTTTAGAAAATATGACAAGCAATAGTTGTACGTTAGGTTTGGTATGGGATAAAGTTTACGTTGGAATTCAAATCACTGCAGATGTGGAATCAAAAGTTATGAAGCAGATCGACAACATCATGAACAAAGACAATCGTCCTTACTATGTTGCCGCACAATATTATTTTGATAATGGAAAAGATATGAACCAGGCTTTAGGATGGATTAATAAAGCGACAGAAGCAACACCAAATGCACAACCATGGGTTCATACTTTAAAAACAAGAATTCTTGCCAAGCTGGGTAAAAAGCAAGAAGCAATAGCTGCAGCAAACAATGCAATTAAAATTGCTAAAGCAACCAATTTTCCTGAATTTGTAAAACAGAACGAAGATCTTCTTAAAGATTTGAAATAAATTCTGGTAGAAACAGTATTTAACAAAAAAGCCCCATCCTATGATGAGGCTTTTTTTTTGTTCCCAAGATCCTGATGTTTACAGTCAGGACACACCGTTTCCAGTGCCACCTCTTCAACTATATTTTCAATAAATGATTTCAATCTTTCTTTAGAAAGATTTTTTAATTTTTTTTCCAATTGCATAGACTCGGATCTATTTTGTTTTTCCGTATGCCATTTCAATATCCAGGGTCGATAAGGCTTAGTCGATTTTCAGTACCGCAATTATGCCTTGCAATTCTGGCATTAATACTCCCTGTTTGTCCAATATAGAACTTGTCAAAATCCTGAGAGTATAATATATAAACGTAAAATGACATAAAAAAAGCCCTGAACAATAATCAGAGCTTGGTGCCCAAGACTGGATTCGAACCAGCACACCGTTTCCAGTGCCACCACCTCAAGGTGGTGCGTCTACCAATTTCGCCACCTGGGCATTAATGAAATTCGCCTACCAGGGCAGATTAAAAAAAATTGTAAAGTGATATGTACCCCAGACGGGAGTTGAACCCGTACAGGCATTACTGCCCACAGGATTTTAAGTCCTGCGTGTCTACCAATTCCACCACCGGGGTAAAAGAAAAGAGCTTGATACAGTTATAAGAAAAAAAATCCACCAGCAAAACTGATGGATAATGGAGCGAAAGACCGGGTGCTGACGATTTCGTGTCAGCATAGAGACAAACTTTGTTTCGTCTCTACTCGAACTTCCACCAACCTGAGCGAAAGACCGGGCTCGAACCGGCCACCCCGACCTTGGCAAGGTCGTGCTCTACCAAATGAGCTACTTTCGCATAAAATGTATAAGAACTTTGTTTGTTATTTTTCTGATCTCCCCGATCCGCCAACTGGCGGATCATGCTCGACCATCCCGATAGAAATCGGGAGAGCTACTTTCGCCTAAGTGCCGAAAAATCATTTCGACAAATAATAAAGAACTTAAGGATTGCCCACAATAGTTTTAACGTAAGCGGGGCGGCAAAAATAAGGAATGAGACCTTTTGAAAAAAATTTAAAATGATTACTTGTACTGTGGTGTATAGAGTGAGCTTTCCTGAATTTTCACTGCTGGTTTTTGAAAACGCTTAGTATAAAGCATATAACTAGCTCCAAACAAAAAAGCTACAAGACATGCTGCTTGTAAATAAAAAAGAAAACTGGAAGATGAAACCCAGTTATGTGTAAAATCTTTGTCCTGTATTTTTTGAAACTCGGTTTGATATTCTGACTGTTGAGCCATAAAAGAATAATTTAAGTTGCAAAAATAATGGTTCAAGCGAAAATAAAAATCTTATTTGCCAACAATCTCGCTAAAATATTTTTTCTTTCCTACAAAATGCTGCCATGCTATATTCTTTTTCAAATAACCCGAAAGGGGTTTATTTTTTTGAAAAGTATATGGATTTTTACCCCGATGAAAAAGCCACCAACTAAAAAAAGCAAAATGAGCTTTAAGAATGGCAATGAAATATCCGGTTTCGCCAGACAATAATCCTTTTAATGCTGAAACTCCATCCAATCCCAATCTTACTGACAAAACCCAAACAGCTTTCCAAAACGGCAGATTCTTTGAAAGCATTATCCGGTTATTTCTAAAATTTAAAAACGTTTTTAACGAGTTTCCTTTAGGCAATGTGCCCCCGCCTACATGATAAACAACGGATGCCGGGCAAGAATAAATTTTATAACCCATCAATTGTATGCGCCAGCATAAATCGATTTCTTCCTGATGGGCAAAAAAATAATTATCAAAACCTTTTACTTCATGAAAAACAGAAGACCGGATAAATAAAGCTGCACCGCTTGCCCAAAAAATGGGTTCACAGTTATCATATTGTCCTTTGTCTTCTTCAAATACATCAAAGATTCTTCCTTTTGCAAAAGGATATCCATAAGCATCTAACCAACCCCCTGCCCCACCTGCGTACTCAAATAGTTTTTTATTATCAAATGTGAGCAACTTGGGTTGGCAAGCTGCAATTGATTTATCACTTTCCAATAAATTAACCAGCGGCTTTAATGAAGCTGGTAATAGTTCAACATCAGAGTTCAAAATAAAATAATAATCTGCTTCAATTCGTTTTAATGCTTCATTGTAGCCCCTAGCAAAACCATAGTTATCCGTATGCTTAATAATCCGGATAGAAGGATATTTTGATTCAAGAAATGAAACCGAATTGTCCGTTGAGCCATTATCTGCTACAACAATTTCAAAGTTTGGATAGTCGGATGCCAGTACGGATGGGAGAAATTGCTCAAGGTATTTTTGACCATTCCAGTTAAGAATTACGATTGAAACTTTGGGCGGTTGATTCAAAATAAAATTTTTGTTCTCAAAAATAAGGCAACCCGGTATATCCTCACTAAATTCGGTGATGTTTCACCAATTATTAAACTGGAAAACCATTTTAGCTATTATTGCCATCAGCATTGTAACCGGAACCATATTTTATTCAAGATATCTTGCTAATAAAATTTCGGCTGATGAAAGAATGAAAGTTGAGCAATGGGTGGCAGCAGGACAATCGCTTATTAATAGCCCTGAAATAAGCGATACGAGATTAGCATCCTCAATTCTTACTCAGAACGAAAC
>JANOFP010000124.1:0-2097 GCA_031413675.1 Bacteroidota bacterium | reverse complement strand
TCTTCGGAAATATCAATGGATATGAACAACCCGATGATATTATATGCTGCGATGTGGGAGCATGGACGTTTGCCATGGAAAGTAATTAGTGGCGGTGCCGGCAGCGGATTATATAAATCAACAGATGCAGGTGAGCATTGGGAAAAAATGAAAGAAGGCCTGCCAAAAGAAATGGGTAAAATGTCTATTGCTGTTTGCCGTTCCAATTCTGAAAAAGTATATGCATTGATAGAAAGTGATTCTGAAAAAGAAGAAGGTGGATTATATCTAACATCTGACGCTGGTAAAAACTGGAGCCAGGTATCAAATGATAATCATTTAATACAAAGGGCATGGTATTATATTGAATTGTTTCCTGACCCGATGAATGAAAATGTTTTGTATGTATTGAGTGCATCAGCATTTCGTTCTATTGATGGTGGTAAAACATGGGACGATATATCCAACACACATGGCGATTATCATAATCTCTGGATCAATCCTGCCAATTCTAATAACATGATTATTTCTGATGATGGTGGTTCGGCTATCACATTTAATAAAGGAAAGACATGGAGTAGCCAGAACAATCAGCCTACTGCACAATTCTATCGTATCAATGTTGACAACCAGTTTCCCTATAATATTTATGGCGGACAACAAGACAATAGTTCTATAAAAATTGCAAGCCGTGAGCCCGGTGGTGGTGGCATTGGAACGTCAAGCTGGACATATTCTGCTGGTGGCGAAAGTGCATTTCTAGCTTTTAATCCTGATGATCCGCAATTTGTTTTAGGTGGAAGTTATCAGGGCACCATTGAAGTTTTGAATACAAAAGCAAAAGCCGGTACAAATATTATGGCAGCACCCATTCAATATTTAACTATGGATGCAAAGGATATGAAATACCGCTACAATTGGAATGCTCCAATTATCTGGAGCAAACATGAGCCTACTGTTTTTTATCATGGTTCACAATATTTATTGCGTACAACAGATATGGGTAAAACATGGAAAGAAGTCTCGCCTGATTTAACAAGAAATGAAAAAGAAAAACAAGGCAAGCCGGGTGTACCTTATACCAACGAAGCCGTAGGTGCAGAAAATTATGGAACACTTGCTTATGTTCTTGAATCACCCTATGAAAAAGGGGTAATCTATACAGGCAGTGATGATGGTTATATTTACCTCACAAAAGATAACGGCGCACATTGGCAAAATATAACTCCTGCCGGTTTGCAGGAATGCCTGATCAATGCAATTGAAATTTCTCCATTTGATAAAGCCACTGCGTATATCGCTACTACAAGATATAAATTTAACGATCATACAACTGGTTTGTATAAAACAACGGACTATGGCAAGACATGGATTAATATTAGCAATGGTATTCCAAAAGGAGCATTTACAAGAGTAGTGCGTGAAGATGATAAAAGAAAAGATTTATTGTTTGCAGGAACAGAAACCGGTATTTACATTTCATGGAACGGTGGAAAAAACTGGGAGCCATTTCAGTTGAATTTGCCTGTGGCTCCAATTACGGATCTGCGAATTCACCAGGGAAATTTAATTGCATCCACATCGGGCAGATCATTCTGGATACTCGATGATTTAAGTTTGATTCGTCAGTATAAAAAAGAATCAGCTGAGTTTTTAATTTTTAAACCTGCATCTTCCTATTTAATAAATGGTTCGAGTGAATTGGATAAAACTGATTTAAGTTTTACCGGGTTGCATACAGCCCGTGGTATAAATCCTTCAACAGGTGTGATAATTTATTACCAGCTTCCTGAATCAAAAGCTACGGATCAACTGACTATGGAAATAAAAGATGCAGCCGGAAATATTGTAAACACTTTCAGATCTAAAAAAGACAGCACTTATAAAAAATATGATGGAGGGCCGCCAGCTGAACCTGTATTATCAAAAGAAAAAGGACTGAACCGTTTTGTTTGGAACATGCGTTATTCAACCATGCCCGGTGTACCAGATGTTTATATTGAGAGCAGCTATACAGGTCATAAAGCTATTCCCGGTAAATACACAGTTACATTAATGATGGGAGAGAAAAAACTTTCAACTGAAGCAGAAATACTGGCAAATCCATTATATCCAACC
>JANOFP010000123.1:0-2103 GCA_031413675.1 Bacteroidota bacterium | reverse complement strand
TTTGGGCAAGCATTTCTTTGCCTGTATAGCGTATATCTTTTGCCATCGAGTCGATAAAAGCATTTTCAGTTTGTTCATTCAACTTAAATACTTTTTCCGGACTATAAAATGGAACTTCATCAACTGTTGTTAATCGAATATCATTTCTGGCTATATTAAATAATACACCTGTAAATAGTTTCGGCATTCTGCATATACTATAAAGCAAATCGTCTTTTTCAGGTTTCCGGTCATGATAGAGATGTAATGAAAAATAATGCCATTCTCCTTTTATTAAATTACAGCGACCAGCTCCTATCAAAGTAGTATCAAATACTTTTCCATTTTCATAACGATATTTTAAAATGCCCAATTGTTTGTCTTTTATTTTTAGTGGCAATGTTTCGGGTTTCAAAATTTGAACTATGATTGTTGAATCGTTAAGTTGCACTGTATAATTTGTAATGCGGAAACAGTATAAAATATCAATTGAATCTTTTTGAGCAGAAATAGTCAGCGTTGAAATAAAAAGTGCAATGGTAAAAAAGATACGGTTCATATTTTAAAATTTAAAAATGTCTGTTCTTGTCAAATGAATAATTGAACAAAGATGATACGAGTTAATTAAAAGAAAAAACCCCGGATAGGATTTCCAGGGCTTATCTGATTAAAATTTATTTAGAAAGGTTTCTTTACAGCCGGCAATACCACTCCATTAAATTTCGGAGTTAATTTCATGTTGTAAAAAATGAATGAATAGATATCTGCCGTTGTTTCCAGATTTTTTTTCAAATTGCTGGCACCATGCCCTGAGTTTACATCTACCCGAATCAGGACGGGGTTAGGTCCTTTATATTTTTCCTGAATGGTAGCTGCATACTTAAATGAATGCGCAGGAACTACCCTGTCATCATGATCTGCTGTGGTAATAATTGTTGATGGATAATTCAATCCGGGTTTAATATTATGAATCGGTGAATAAGCTAATAAGTTTTTAAATTCTTCATCGCTATTATCAGCGTTGCCATATTCAGCTATCCAGTTCCAGCCAATTGTAAATTTATGAAAGCGCAGCATATCCATTACACCTACTTGTGGTACAGCAACCCGAAATAAATCCGGTCGCTGATTAATAACCGTACCTACCAAGAGGCCGCCATTCGATCCACCATTTACAGCAAGGTAATCTGTTGAAGTATATTTTTTATCAATTAAATATTCTCCTGCAGCTATAAAATCATCAAATACATTTTGTTTATTAAATCGCATTCCAGCTTCATGCCATTTTTCACCATACTCACTGCCACCACGCAGGTTGGCAATACAATAAACACCGCCTTGTTCCAGCCAGGCAATACGTGTTGGTGAAAAAGAAGGGTTGCTGCTTATATTAAATCCACCGTAAGCATACAATATTGTCGGATTTTTTCCATTTAAAACCGTTCCCTTCTTGTAAACAATAAACATCGGGATTTTAGTACCATCTTTACTGGGATAAAACACCTGTTCCATTTTATAATCTTCCGGAATAAATTTCACTTCTGGTTTTCTAAATACAGTACTTACTCCCGTTGCGATATCATATTTATAAATAGTGGGAGGAAACGTAATGGAAGTAAAAGTGTAAAAAACAAATTTATCATTCCGTTTTCCGCCAAATCCATTTGCCGTACCTAAAGTTGGAAATTTTATCTCACGTTCCAGCTTTCCACTAAAATCATAAACATATACACGGGTGGTTACATCTTTTAAATAAGAAACAAAAAGTTTACCACCGGCAGAAGTAACAGAAGTAAGATTTTCTTCTTTCTCTGGTATTATCGTTTTCCAGTTTGAAGGGTCAGGATTAGATGGATCAAGAGAAATCAGTTTTCTGTTTTTTGCACCATCATTTGTAAGCATTAAAAATTTTCCATTTATAGCTTCTACAAAACTGTAATCATAATCAGTTGCTTCTTTTATGATAGGTTTAAATTTCTTGTCGGTACTGGATGCTTCGAAATACCAAAGTGCATTTCCGGTTTTTGCTTTTCCTCTGTCACTAATATTTAAAAAAACATATTTTTCATCTTCGTTGGTAAACACACCATGAAAACGTTGTGGATTTGCGGCATCTTCATAAAC
>JANOFP010000122.1:0-1881 GCA_031413675.1 Bacteroidota bacterium | reverse complement strand
GTTGATGGATGGTCAAGAACTGGCGGTAGGTTTCATACAGTTACTGATACATCCGGTGAGTTTTCGTTTAACGGACATGAAATCGGTTTGGGTATGGTTACTAAAGCAGGGTATTGGACAGCATCTTGGAATCTAAATTTTGATTCAAGGTATTATCTATTTGCCCCAATAACATTCTTTCCCGGAAACGCATCCGTTGATTATTACGAAGGCTATATTTCTTCGTGTGACAGCTTTGTGCTAAAATTATTTCCAAAGAAATATATTACCATTCACATTAAAGACAGTCTCGGGTTGTGTACATCCAGTGATTGCAATATAATTTTTACTGCAAATGGCATGTTTATTCAGCAGGGAACTAATCAAACAGTTGTTCCTGGATCAGTTGGTGGTTTACCGGGCGATCAAAATAGATGGTTTACCGCTTTGCGGCCTCATATTGATACTACATTTCAATACCCTGTCTGTGGCAATACTGTCAATACATTCACAATAGGAGATTATGCTGGTGATAGTGGGTGGTATATTAATTATTTACGCATGGACACAATATTCGTCCCCAATAGCGGTAACATGATCCTGAATTTTACATTTTGATCTCTTTAATGCTAATTAACATGAAACCAATTCTGAATTTCGCTAAACTTATTATAATAACAGGAATTATACTTTTTGTTTCATGCAAAAAAGAAACATCATGCGAAGGTTGTGCTACCAAAAATAACAAACCACCAATCGCTATAGCAGGGCCTGACCAGGTAATCACTTTACCAACCGACAGTGTTTCGCTGGATGGTAGTTTATCCAGCGACTCGGATGGGATGATAAGCAGTTATCTCTGGACAAAAATTTCAGGTCCTGCTTCTTTTACAATTCCAAATTCATCAACCGCAATAACCATTGCGAAGAATCTTGTAACGGGAGTTTACCAGTTTGAGTTGAAAGTAACAGATGATGGCGGCCTTTCAACAAAAGATACGATGCGTGTAATAGTTGATGCAGTTGTAACAACCAATCATCCGCCAACTGCAAATGCAGGTGCTGATCAAACTATTACTTTACCAACGAATACAGTAACATTAAATGGAAGCAGCTCAACTGATCTTGAGAATAATATTACTGTTTATGCATGGACAAAAATTTTAGGACCATCATCCTTTAATATTACAAATGCAAATACAGTACAAGCACAGGTAACAAATCTTGTGCAGGGTGTTTACCAGTTTGAATTAAAAGTAACAGATGCCGGAGGATTATTTTCAAAAGATACTGCTCAGTTAATCGTGTATCCTTCTTCTGACGCTCCGGATGCCAATGCCGGACCCGATATTATTATCACTTTGCCGCTGGATTCTGTTTACCTGAGTGGTGGATCTTCATCTATGATCCCGGTAACTTTTCAATGGACAAATATTTCCGGACCTTCTGGTGTTAGTATGATTAGTTCTACCATTTTTTCCGGAACAGTACTTGTCAAAGGTCTTATTCCGGGTCTTTATTTTTTTCGTTTAGAAGTCAGTAATGCGGTTGGTATGTCCGCTGATACTGTTAGTGTTTTAGTAATTAATGATCCGCAGAACACCAATACAATCACATTTAAAAATTTAAAATGGCGGCTTGCTGATGAGTATGGCACAGGAATAATAGATCTTGATATACTTACACCCGGTCAGCCAAATTTATTTATCGCATGGGATCAGCTTCGTCCCGTAGAAATATACCTGCAAACGGATTCTGCATCCCAGTGGTTCATTATACCATCGACGCAACCGGGTTTACTTTACGTTTATGTAAAAGATAGCCTTCTTTATTGCTACGACATTCTTTCCCATCTAATTCGAGAACTTTTCTTTTTTTTCTTGCTCGCTTCCTACTGTAAGT
>JANOFP010000121.1:0-1812 GCA_031413675.1 Bacteroidota bacterium | reverse complement strand
AATCAAATTGCCCCAGCGATTTAGTAGTGATGGAATCATTGTTCTTTATTTTATTATGAACTTCTTCGGAAATAAGAATGGTATTCTCCAACCCCAGCGATTGAACTCTTGATGCCACGTTTACTCCGTCACCCAATGCCTTTGCATCTTCAAAAAAAACTTCGCCAATATGTAAACCAATTCGAAGTGGAACCACCGGATCGGTCTTCAAATCTTTTTGCACAGCTAAAGAACAATTAACCGCATCTGTAGCGCTGGAGAAAATGCAAAGACTTCCATCGCCATAATAATTTAATACCTGGCCATTAAAATGTGTTACCCATTTTTCAAGAGTAGTATTATAATGTTTGATGACCGCCACAGCCTTCTCTTCATTTTGCTGCATCATAGCCGTGTACCCGACTATGTCGGTGAACATGATAGCGGCGAGCTGGCGGGTTTGACTTTGCATTTTGTAAAACGATCAGGATTTAAGTTACCACAATATGCCAAATCATCTGTAATTGGTTTTTACTTTATTGAGATTTTAGATTTTTTCTTCTGATCTCAAACAATTTATTGAGTTCTGGTTTGTCAAATGCTTTTTTCAATGCCGGATGATCTGGATAATCTTCCGGTAATTTAATCCGTGAGTATAACACCAAAGTAACGTCACGGGATGTATATGCTTTTTCAATAGATTGAGCAGCTTTATCCCACATCCCCAGGTCAAGGTAAAACTCTGCTAATCTTGACTGGGCATGATTAGTCATTTTACGCAGGTTTGAGATAGCAAGATTTGTGTCTCCTTTCGCAACTGCGATACTTGTTTTTATTTCAATATTAAATGGGTCATTCTCCGTAAGTTTCTTTAAAATTTCTTCAGCTTTTTCTAGCTGGTTTAATTTAAGATGGGTCCAGGTCAATGATGCAATAATTCCTATAGAGGTGAAGCCCTGTAAATCCAATGATAAAAAATCGTTTGCAGTCTTGATAACATTATCATATTCTTCAAAAATATAATAAGCCATTGCCAGGTTTCCATAATTGATACCCAGCAGAGGATCCAACTCCACTGCTTTCGATTCCATTTCAATGGCCAGCTTTTTATTTAAAACAATCTGGTAGTAATCACCGATGAAATTATACATCTCGGCATCGTTGGGGCTTATGGCAATTGATTTTTTAAATGCATCTTCGGCTGCATCCCAATCCCACTCAAAATATGCAGCAATAGTCCCCAGCACGGATAATGCCTCAGCATTGTTGGAATTTAATTCCAGAGCTTTCCTGGCTTCCTGCTTTGCTGAATTCATCAATTCTTTGGCATTAAAATCTATTGAATAAATAGGAATGATAGAAAGTGTTCTGGCCAATCCTGAATGAGCCGGTGAAAAATCCGGGTCTAGTTTTATGGCTTCTTCAAATCGTTTTTTTGCTTCGAGCAGGTTCTCCTTCCCACGAAGAGAAAGTTTTTGCCTGGCTTTCAAATAACTTGAATAAGCTTCCGGGTTGGTAGTAGCCGTTGCTGCCAATTCTTTATTATCGAGCAGGTGCACATTTAATGCCGTGATAATTGATTTTGTTATTTTATCCTGCACCCCGAATATATCGGTGAGTTCTATGTCAAAAGTTTCTGTCCATAAATGAAAACCATCCTCTGTGTTTATGAGCTGTGCAGTGATGCGTAATTGATTTCCTGATTTACGCAAACTTCCCTCGAGGATCGTACTCACACCCAGTTCATCACCGATGGTTTTGAGATTTTTATTTACTCCTTTATAAGAGAATGAAGAAGTTCTTCCGGCAACTTTTAAATCAGAAATTTTAGCC
>JANOFP010000120.1:0-3177 GCA_031413675.1 Bacteroidota bacterium | reverse complement strand
CTTTATGACCCCAGTGGTATTGGTGGAAATTTTGATATACGAAATATTTCATTGTCAAGTATTGAACGGATCGAAATACTGAAAGGCAGCCAATCAACCTTATACGGTAGTGATGCCATTGCAGGTGTGATAAATATTATTACAAAAAAAGCCGGAAATAAAATGGCAGCTGGAAATGCTTCGTTGAGTTATGGAAGCTATAATACTATTCGTGGCAATGCAGGCTTCAATGGTAGAAAAGATAAGTTTGATTACAGCGTTAATTATAATTTAACTAAAACAGACGGCATCAATGAAGCTAAAAGCAATACGGCGAATGCTGATAAAGATGGATACAAACAGCATGGTGTGATGGCGGGCTTCGGCTTTGAGGTAAATAAACAACTCCGCATACAACCTTATATACGGTTTACAAAAATCAATGGCGATTTGGATCAAGGAGCTTTTACGGATGAACTGGATTACACTTATCATCAAAAAAGTATTCAGGCGGGTATAAAAAATGAATTCCTTTTTGGTAAAACAAAATTGAATGTGTTATACAGTTTTAATACGATAAACCGTGAGTATATTGATGACAGTGTAAAAAGTAGAAATGGTTATGATACTTACAGTCGCGGTTTATACAAGGGTAAAGAACATTTTATTGATGCATTTGCTCATTTTGAATTGAATGATAAATTAAAATTGACATCAGGCATTGATTTTCGCAGTTCAGTATCGGATCAGGAATATTATTCAGTTGGATTTTTTGGACCGTATTCTACTACATACAGCAATGATAGCCTGAATCAGAATCAAACTGCTTTATATGCTACGCTAAATTTTAATAGTAAGAGTGGATTTAATATTGAAGTTGGCAATCGCATAAACTTTCATTCCGAATATGGCAGTCATGCTGTTTTTAATTTCAACCCTTCGTATTTATTAAACAGGCAAATAAAACTTTTTGCAAATCTTTCTTCAGGATATAAAACCCCATCCTTGTATCAGTTGTTTTCGGAGTATGGAAATAAAAATCTGAACCCTGAGGCTGCAGTAACTTTTGAAGGAGGGCTTCAATATTTTACAGCCGATAAAAAAATTTCCGGACGTGCCGTTGTTTTTAAACGTGATGTAAAAGATTTGATTTTCTTTTATTACAACCCAAACACTTTTCAATCACAGTATATCAACCAAGATAAACAAAAAGATAATGGTGTGGAATTGGAAGCATCCTATACCCTGACAAAGAACACGACAATAAAAGCATTTTATACGTATGTAACTGGCGAGATAAATACAAAACTGGGTTCTGGCAAAGACACAACTTATTTCAATCTGCTTCGCAGGCCAAAAAATAGCATTGGTATAAATATCAGTAGTCGCATCAATGAACATTTTTTTGTAAGTAGTAATCTTTCGGCATATGGAAAAAGAGATGATGCTTATTTTGATTCACAAACATTCAATACAGTAAGAGTAACACTTGACAAGTATTCTCTTTGGGACATTTATGCTGAATATAGTTTTTGTAAAAACAGATTGAAACTGTTTGCTGATTTCAGAAATATACTGGACAATAAGTACACAGAAATAAGCGGTTTTACTACAACAGGCTTCAATCTCAATGCAGGTGTGAGATTTAATTTTTAATATTTCCTACCAAGACACAAAGAGCACAAATAAAAACTTCGGAAAGGATTATTGGTGTTTTGTGTTCATTGTGTCTTTGTGGGATTCTGTTTCGAAACGGTTTTAATTATGCTGCACGAACAAAAAAACTGTCCCCGCTGTAATAAGGCATTTGAATGTAACCCCGGCAATATTACGCAATGCCAATGCTATGGTTTTAAAATGAGTAATGAGTTGAAAGTTTATATTGAACAAAGATATAATGACTGTCTTTGTGGTATCTGTCTTGAATACCTTTCCACTGAATTAAATTTGTTTAAAGAGAAATATATTTTCAGATAGTTACATTTGCAGAAATAAATGGTTATGCAATTCAATTTACAGGAGTTTCTTACGCTTACATTTACTTTGTTTGCCGTAATAGATATTGTAGGCTCTGTCCCTATGCTAATTTCGCTGAAAGAAAAAATGGGAGGCATTATTGCCTGGAAAGTAACGTTGATATCCGGGGCATTGATGGTGTTGTTTTTCTTTCTTGGCAAACCATTTCTGAATATACTGGGTGTAGATATTAAATCATTCGCTGTAGCAGGCTCCATCGTAATTTTTATTCTGGGGCTTGAAATGGTTTTAGGAATCGAATTTTTTAAAGCTGAAAAAGGGGTAACAACAGGAACCTTAGTGCCAATTGCATTTCCATTAATTGCGGGCAGTGGTACACTTACTACCATCATGTCATTAAAGGCAACATTTGAAAGAGCAGATAAAAATGAATACATGATACTGGTTGCCATAGTCGTCAATCTCATTATTATTTACTTAGTGCTGCGTTCCTTAAATCTTATTGAAAAAGCATTGGGCAAAGCCGGCTTAATGGCAGTGCGAAAATTTTTTGGCGTAATATTGCTGGCTATTGCAGTGAAGGTATTTGCGACTAACGCAACAGGGCTTTTTAAATAATTGCAGATTGAAAATTTCAAATTGCAAATTTCAGGAAGCTGTTCTCAATTTTAAATTTAAAATATTAAATTTAAAATTTTCAGGCCTCGTAGTACAATGGATAGTATAAGGGCCTCCGAAGCCCCAGATGCAGGTTCGATTCCCGCCGAGGCTACAAAAAAATATTTTCTTCTTTACAGAAGAAAACATTTCTATCTTAACCCACACAAGATTACACAAGTGGTTCTATCGAAAAAACATCCAGCTTGGATGTTCTGAAATTTCTTACTCTTTTTAAAACTGCATTGCCGTTACTGGATCCGCCATCATTCGTATTTCCTTCAATGGTTTCAAAAATGTCGTTTCCAATACTTATTATTATGCCAGTATGTATCCAGTCATTAGGTGTTTTTTGCAATAGAAAAATATCACCGGGTTTTACTAACGATGGATTATTGCGAACAGCAGTATAACGGTTCAACAACCCTTTTTGCAGACCGGTAGTACCAACCGTATCACAACTATAAGTAAGCGGCATTAAGGTTTTAAAATTTTTTCCCTGGAGCGATGCTGCCTGATCAATGATTGCCTGAACAAAACCCATACACCAAAACCAGGATGTGC
>JANOFP010000119.1:0-2551 GCA_031413675.1 Bacteroidota bacterium | reverse complement strand
CCTTCATGATTCAGAATTGTATAATTATTTTCTTCAGCCCATTTCAAAATTTTCTTTCTTAAAAGTTTCGGGTAAAAATGTGTGAGAACATTTTTTTGGGTTGGCATTTTTTTAAATAATCCAATTTCACTCAGCACATCGTAGCTGGCTGCAGCGCATCGCATACCCAATATTGCGTAGTCATACGGAGTTTTGGCTGCTAAAGAATCAAACAGTTTTTGAAGTTTGATATACTGATCTACTGTAACAGGAACAATAACAGTTGTCCATTTATCGGATTCTTTATTCTTGTAAGCATTTTCGCTGATCTTGTAGCCACCTGTAGGTTTTTTGTTTTTTGGTAAAAGTGGATTATTTCCCGGAAGAAAATCAAGCACTCTATCACTGGCTTCTATATTAACATGGCCGCCCTTTATTCCACCAAAATGTTTTTGTTCAGTTTGTTTAAACCCTTTTGCTGGTTTTGAGCCGTAGAGAAAATTAATTTTTACATAATTAGTTGTAGTATCCCCAGCCACACAAAATGAGGAAATAGAAAAGCAAAATAAGATGATACAAACTCGCATAGAAATTAGAAAACAAAATTCTGGATTAAATCAATCAAAAAAATAAAATTCTAAGTGTTTTTTAAACAATTAACTTTTTAAGTAAGACAGAAATATCATGATGTTGATTCATTACCATCAAATGCGAACCACCTTCAATGGTGAAATCGGCTTTCACCAGCCGATAGGGTAGAAGTTTATCTGATTTTCCGTGAATATGTATCAGGTTTTTGGGTATTTCCATATTCTCCCAGTGCAGAATAGCATGAACTGCCCATTTTGTAAAATCCGTATTGGCATCATCTAATATAGTCTGAAAAATTTCTTTTTGTTTAACCCCGGTGGGGCCAAAAAATTTATTACGGATTAATGATGTTTTTTTTAATACGGAGTCCGGCAGCCATTTATAAATTGGAAAATATTTACCAGCTCTGTAAATAGTTGGAAACTCATTTTTAGTTTTATTGCTGGAAATAATAATTGTTTTGATGTTGGAATCCGATTTTGCAATTTCCGTTGCGAGCATTCCTCCAAAAGAAACGCCAACAACAATTGCATCTGTCTCAGTAATTTGGGTTTTTAGTCGTAATGCATAACTCCTGAGCGATTCAATTTTCAGAGGTTCTATCCAATCAATAAAAATGGGTTCACAAAAAGATAGGTCAAGAAAGGAAAAAGCCCTTTTGTCAGCACCAAGACCACTAATGAAATATACTTTTTTCATTTAATCGTATAAACAAATCAGGCGACAGATACCAGGTAGTAATTCTTTTTCCCTTTTTGTATTAAAATGTATTTTTCATGAAGTAATAATGAATTGTCAATCATTAATTGAAGGTTATCTGCTTTTTTTCTATTGATACTTACACCACCGCCCTGTACCATCTTTCTGGCTTCACCTTTACTTGGAAAAATAGTTGTTTCTGCTAAAAAAGAAACCACATCAATTCCGTTAAGAATTTTTTCTTTTGCAAAATTAATTTTTAATACCCCTTCCATACCTTCAAGATCTTCAATACTTAAACTGTCGGCCGGCGCATTGTTGTTGGCAAATAATTTTTCTGTTGTTTCTATTGCTTTTACCAATTCTTCTTCGCCATGGACAAATTTTGTTACTTCTTCTGCTAATTTTTTTTGTAAAAATCGTTTTGCTGCATCTTTTTTATGATCCTCAAGTATCAAATTTATTTCAGGTTGATTCAGGAAAGTAAAAATCTTGATCCATTTTTCGGCATCTTCATCGCTTGCATTCAACCAAAACTGATAGAATTGATAGGGTGTTGTTTTATTTGCATCCAGCCAAATATTTCCAGTTTCCGTTTTACCGAATTTGGTTCCATCCGTTTTAGTTAGCAGTTTACAGGTGAGTCCAAATGTTTCTCCCCGAAGTTTTTTTCTGATCAATTCTGTTCCGGCAGTTATATTTCCCCATTGATCCGATCCTCCCATTTGAAGTTTGCAATTATGATGTTGAAAGAGCCACATAAAATCATAAGCCTGCATCAATATGTAATTGAACTCGGTAAATGATATTTCCTGATCTTGTGCCAGTCTGTCTTTTATAAATCCTTTGTTTAACAAATAACTAACCGTCAAATATTTTCCAGCATCTCTTAAAAACTCAATGGTTGTAATTCCTTTGAACCAATCTGCATTATTTACAAGCAAAGCTGCATTATTGCCAGATGTAAAATTTAGAAATTGTGAAAGTTGTTTTCGTATACAATCCACATTATAATTTACATCTTCTTCAGACAATAATTTTCTTTCCTCTTTTTTTCCAGATGGATCGCCAATCATGCCAGTAGCTCCGCCAACTAGTACAATTGGTCGGTGTCCCGATAGTTGAAGATGTTTTAAAATAATGATCTGAACAAGACTACCTACATGCAATGAGTCGGCAGTAGGATCAAACCCAATATAGGCTGTAGTCATTTCTTTTTTCAATTGATCTTCTGTGCCCGGCATTATATCCTGTATCATGCCCCTCCATCGTAATTCTTCTA
>JANOFP010000118.1:0-2988 GCA_031413675.1 Bacteroidota bacterium | reverse complement strand
GGAGAATGTTATTAGTTCATTAAAATCTAATTGATCTGTATTATTTTAATTTACTTTGAGTACTAATTCCATTTATATGTATATGAAATATTTATTATTTTTTTGCTGCTTTGCAGTATTTAATTCCTGTACTTCGCAAACCGTACCTACATCACCAATTACCCAGGAAAAAAAAATATTGTCAGGTGCAGAAAGAATAAACGTTTACCTGCCGTTAATAAAAGGAAAAAAGGTTGGACTATTTGCTAATCATACTTCTGTTGTAGGAAATACTCACCTTGTTGATACGTTAAGAAAATTGGGAGTTGACTTAAGGGTAATCTTCGGGCCAGAACATGGCTTCAGAGGCACTACTCCGGATGGTGTAAAAATCACCGATTATAAAGATGAGCAAACAGGTATCCCTGTCGTTTCGCTTTATGGAAGCAAAAGAAAACCAACTGCTGATGATATTAAAGACGTTGATGTTTTGATTTTTGATATACAGGATGTAGGAACAAGATTTTATACCTATATATCATCTATGCAGGAATTCCTGGAAACTGCATTGGAAAATCATAAACCTTTGATTATTCTTGACCGGCCTAATCCAAATGGATTTTATGTGGATGGCCCCGTACTGGATATGAAATTTAAAAGTTTTGTAGGTATGCAGCCCATTCCTATTAATTATGGAATGACGATGGCTGAGTATGCAATGATGCTGATGGGTGAAAAATGGTTATCGGAAAAAGCCAATGCAATTCATGCGTACAATATAACCAAAACGCCGACTGCTGACACAGCTTTTCATGTACAGTTTATCAAATGTCAGGGCTATACTCACAATAGTAAATATGTGCTGCCAGTAAAGCCTTCGCCTAATTTACCCGATATGCAATCCATTTATCTCTATCCTACCAATTGCCTGTTTGAAGGAACTGCTTTGAGTGAAGGCCGCGGCACAGCAAAACCATTTCAGTATATTGGTCACCCATTATTGCCCAACAATCTTTTTTCTTTTACCCCAAATCCGAATGCGGGTTCAAAAAATTCAAAACATTTCGGGAAAACCTGTTATGGATGGAATTTTGGTGGTTCTGTGGAAGAAGTGCTGAAAAAAACAAGTACGAAAATTCAATTGCAGTGGCTCATTGATGCCTATAAATTGTTCCCGCATAAAGATAGTTTTTTCCTTCAATCAAATTCATTCAACCGGCTCTCCGGAACAGATGTACTGATGCAGCAGATAAAAAATGGAAAAAGTGAAGATGAAATTAGAAAAAGCTGGGAACCGAAGTTGAGTGAGTTTAAAATTATCAGAAAGAAATATTTGTTGTATGAAGATTTTGAATAATCATCTTTAATTTACAATCTGCCGATTATATTATCTTCGCTTCAATAAGTCTCCAAATAAGCTAAAGAGGCTTTAAATTTCAAATGCATTTGAAAAAATTTCAAGAATTAAGAATCGTTTTCATGGGCACTCCCGAATTTGGTGTTGCATCTTTAGATGCATTAGTAAATACGGGCTGTAATATCGTTGGTGTAATCACTGCTCCGGATAAACCTGCGGGAAGAGGTATGAAACTAAATCAAAGTGCTGTAAAAAAATATGCTGTTGAGCATGGACTAAAAACACTACAACCGGAAAAATTAAAGAACCCGGAATTTCTTGCTGAGTTAAAATCACTCAATGCCGATTTACAAATTGTAGTTGCATTTCGCATGTTGCCAGAAGTAGCTTGGAATATGCCGCCAATGGGAACTGTAAATCTTCATGGAAGTTTATTGCCGCAATACCGGGGTGCAGCTCCCATAAACTGGGCTATTATAAATGGAGAAAAAGAAACAGGTGTAACAACTTTCAAACTGAAACATGAGATAGATACCGGTAATATTTTATTACAGGAAAGTTTTCCAATTGGTGACGATGATACTGCAGGCGATGTGCATGATAAAATGAAAATGGTCGGTGCAAATCTTTTGGTTAAAACGGTAAAAGGATTAGCTGATGGTTCATTAAAAGAAACTGCGCAAGTCTCCGTACTCAGTACTGAGAGCTTAGTACTTAAACATGCCCCGAAAATAAATTTAGAAACCTGTCGCATCAATTGGAGTGATCCGGTTGAAAAAACACATAACCTGATACGAGGTCTTAGTCCCTATCCTACCGCTTTTACAATTTTGAATGAGAAGATGCTAAAAATCTATCGCTCCAAAATGGAAGTCGTATTTCCCGAAAATTCTGAAGGTGATTATAAAACTGACGGCAAATCTTTTCTAAAGTTTACCTGCGCCAATGGTTATTTACAAGTACTCGAAGTGCAAATGGAGGGAAAGAAAAAAATGAGTGTAGAAGAATTTCTGCGGGGATTCAGGTTTACGGGTAACACATAAAATTTCAAATAGCAAATCACAAGAAACAAATAAAATTCAATGCAAATATCAAAAGATAAATAACAAACGAAATAGATAGTTTGATTTGTTTTTTGATTTTTGGATCTTGGTTCTTTCTCCTGATTAATAACTCACTTTTACAATAAATTTATCAACTTCGGTAACACCCAAATTTGATGCTGCAGCATTGCTGATACGAATATTCAAACCTTTGTTTAAGTTAATGCCTTCCATTTGCCCAAGCACTTTTGCAAATACAGTTTTATTAGTTGACGGGTTTGTAATTTTTACTATCGTTCCGGTTTGTACACCATCAATTAATAAATAATATTTAGCATCAGCCCAGCCACTTAAAGTTTTAAAAATTCCTGCTGTAACTGTTTCATCTTTTGCTACAGGCTGCTGTTTTGTTTGTTGTTCAAAATGCCATTTAAAAAATCCGGGGTCGCTTGTTTCTTTTTGTACAGCTGGCATAACGGCCACTTTAGTTTCAGCTTGTTTTATTTCAACAGGTTTTATTTCCTCTTTCTTTATTTCAACGGGCTTGTTTTCTTCTTTTTTTATTTCAGTTGGTGGCAGTTCTGCTGGCTTCACAACCTCTGCATTTTC
>JANOFP010000117.1:0-2182 GCA_031413675.1 Bacteroidota bacterium | reverse complement strand
CCGGAAGACTGTTGAAGATATAAAGCCGGCTTTTTAAGTTTGGAAGCTCCAACAAAAAAGTCTTCTAATCCATCGCCGTTTACATCAGCAGTTGCTAATGCCGGCCCTTCTCTTGAAGACATAAAAGGTATCAGCGGCTCCCGGTCAAATTCATTAAATGGATTTTCTTCGTGCCGGTAATTAATATTTGTTTCTGCAGTAATATCGGTTACCGGTTTTGTCAAATGATGTATCCGGTTTAAAATTGTTGAATAGTCAAATTTTGGTAACTCTTTTTTGTATGAGACAGTAAAAATTGAATCAGGCTTCCATTGTAATTTTTCAAACCCATTGTCGGGCCATATTAAAATGATCGAATCAATTTTAGTTTTGCCCAATCCAATATGCAATGGCAATTCCATACTTCCCTGAAAACCCCTGACAGGGAATTTTTCATAGGTTCTTATTTCATTGCCTGAAAAAATTATGGCCTTAGCTCCCGTTGCATTTCTGTTTATTTCTGCGCCATTTAATTTTAATTCTATAAATGATTTTTTTTCTGCGTTGTCATTGGTTGTGTTCTTATAAAGTAGAGCGGGGTCATTTATATTATTCACCACCACATCCAGGTCGCCATCATTATCAAAATCTGCATACACGGCACCATTTGAAAAAGTGGGCCGATCCTTTTTAATTTGTAAACCAATATCCTCAAACTTTGCCTCGTGTTTATTCAAATAAAATTTATTCTTCAGTTTTATCTGTGGAAATTTTTCTATCAATGCCAGATCTTTTTCACTCAGCCTATTATTTCTTATCTTCTCCTGTATCTCAGCACTACTTATATAATTTATATAATCAAAATCATTCATTCGTTTTGGAATTCCATTACTGATAAATAAATCTTTCCATCCATCATTATCAAAATCCAGGAACAAAGATGCCCAACTCCAGTCAGTTGCAAATACATCACTATACAATCCTATTTCGCTGAACAAATTATTACCACGGTTTAATTGCAATGTATTTCTTGCAAACTGCGGATGATACCCATGTTTAATTTTAAAATTATAGATATTGTATTCATCTTCTCCCAACGATCGCTTTAAAATATAGGGATCCTGCGGCATCATATCCAATGAAATAATTTCCGGTAGCGCATCATTGGTAATATCTGCTACATCCACACCCATACTAAACTGGCTGGTATGCATTGTTTCATCCTGTAGCACATCTTTATAAGTTCCATCCTTTTGATTGATATATAAATAATCATTTTCGTGAAAATCATTACCAATATAAATATCCGGCCAGCCATCTAAATTAATATCTGAAACAGCAATACCTAACCCATAGCCGATAATATATCCAGTAATTCCGGTTGACATTGTAACATCCGTAAATTGTAGGTCCTCTTTATTTTCCTGATTTACCGAAAAATTATTTCTAAAAATATAATCACCCGCTAGTGTATCGAATGTATTAAAATAGGATTGCCGCTCATTATATGTACCGGTAAACCGAAGCGAATGATTTAAGAGATACATATCCAGGTCGCCATCCAAATCATAGTCTAAAAAAGCGGCTTGTGTACTGAATCCCGAGAAATCAAGCCCCAATTTTTTTGCTTCATCTTCATAAAACGGAATTCCATTTTTGTCAATGCCTTTACAAATTAAAAATTGATTTTTTGCTTTTAGTATATCGTAGTTACCAACCCGGCAAATATAAATATCCAACAACCCATCATTATTTATATCTACAACAGAAACGCCGGTACTCCATCCGCCATCGTTTGGAATTTTGGCTGCCGTTGTTACATCTTCAAACTTTAAACTGCCTTTATTCAGGTATAATTTATTTTGTTCCTGGTTTGAAGAAAAGAATAAGTCGACAAGTCCGTCATTATTAAAGTCACCGGCTCCTACTCCAGCACCGTTATAAAAATATAAATACTTGAACAAATTAAACTCTGGTCTAGGATTGAGTTTGTTCGAAAAATTCAGCCCGGTTTGTGTGCTTTCCAAAACTTCAAACATCGCCGGTGCTTTATCCTCTTTATTTGTACATGAAAAAAGGATAAAGAATATAGCAATTATAGGAAAATATTTTTTTATAGAACAGTCTTTCATATTTCAATTAAACTTTTGTTGCTCCGCCTATGCGGGATTCACTGTTTTTTTACTCACTTAGTTTATATAGT
>JANOFP010000116.1:0-9616 GCA_031413675.1 Bacteroidota bacterium | reverse complement strand
ATTGTATCACTTATACTTAAATAGGTAAATGCCTGGCCCGTATCTGTATCTCTGGCAATTGTTGCTGTAATAAACTGTGGTAAGGATTGGGCAAATCCTTGAAAAGCCATCCATAAAAAAAATAATTGAAGCCAATGTGTTTTACTTTTTATGCTGCGTGCCACTACTAAACAAATAATTCCTGTTATTAAAATTGCGACAGCACCATATCCCTGGGCAAGCCTTTCCATTGGATGTTCTCCCTCCCTGTTATGATTATTGTGATAGAGATAGGCTTTTAATCCAAGCCATCTTTTTCCCAATGCCAAAAATAATTCCTGGATAAAAAAGATAATATTAAATGCAAGTGCATATAAAACTGCAGAGTTAATAATTACCGCCAATGCACCGGATTTATTTTTAATACCACTGTTTGGTTCTTTTCTTGTTTTCACATACCCATAAATTACCCATGCAAGCGGTACAAGAATTAAAGAGAATGGAAGCAGGTGACTTAATTCCATAGTAGTAGTTGATTTACTGCTGTGACGACTGAACCCGGAAACGAGTTACAAAATCAATTAAGATACTTGCTCTTATTTCTCCCGTGTCCATTCCTCATGCAAAGGCTCGCCTTTTGAGTTAAGGCCCTTATGTGTCCATACATTGTTGCTTACACTCCCATCAAAACTAAGTGAAGCACCAACCCGGCTGCTATCTCTTGAAAAGAATTCTATATTCTCAGTGTACTTACCATCTTTAAATGTATAAGTGCCGCCACCGGTTCCAAAAAATTCTTTTGTTTCAGTGTTAATTGCCATCCACTGAAACCGTGTGGCGGAAAGCAGCTTTAAAGTTTTACGTGCAGATTTTTGAATAGGCTGTATCTGGCCATTATTCATTCTTCCGGTAATACGCCAGTTACCGGCAAGTCCTTCTGTTCCCTTATCAATCCTTGTCCATTGACTTACACCACCTCCCAGGTCAAGGTTTAAAGAATTTTCTTCAACGGCAATACTAAAATGTTTATGGCTACCTACATTTTCTTTTGAGTCTTCATCAAATTCCATATCTACATGAAGACGACCTGGCATTTCGGAAAAACTACCACCTGAAGTATGTATAAATTTTTTGTTGGCCTTGTCATAAATCGTATAAGAAAAGTAACCATCCTGGAAAATCAATACATGATTGTTGCTACCGCTATTTGCAGTCCAGGCTCCTGTTAAAGATGATTGAGTTTTTTCTGTAAAAAAACTACTGAGCATAATTAGTACTGGAAAAACAAAAAAGACAAGTAATCTCTTTTTCATAACAATGATTTGATGAAAAGATACAAAGAAAAAAGCCTCACCTTCCTACATCCTTTTCGAAGCAAAGAAATCGGTGCTTAAGTGCATAGCCAAGCTTTCTGTTCTTCTACTTCAGCAATAGAATAAATTCAAGCAAATAAAACAATCTTCAAAAAGCAAGGGCTGTGTTTGGCAAGTCCACCTTCGGGGGATTTAGGGGGCCGTATTCTCAATTACCATTGCAGAAGCACCACCACCTCCGTTGCAAATTCCTGCGGCGCCATACTTCGCATTATTTTGCTTCAAAACATTTATTAGCGTAACAATAATTCTTGCACCACTGCAACCCAATGGATGACCCAATGAGACTGCACCACCATTCACATTTACTTTTAAAGGATCAAGTTTCATTCGCTTTGTATTTTCAATTCCTACTACTGCAAATGCTTCATTCAATTCCCAGAATGAAATATCTTCCATTTTCAATCCTGCTTTCGCCACTGCTCTTGGTACTGCCAGTGAAGGCGTTGTTGTAAACCATTCAGGTGCCTGTTCCGCATCAGCATACGATTTTATGATAGCAATAGGTTTCAATCCTAATTCATTCGCTTTTTCTTTACTCATTAAAACCAAAGCAGCAGCTCCATCATTCATAGTACTTGCATTAGCTGCAGTTACGGTTCCATCTTTTACAAAAGCAGGACTAAGTGTTGGTATTTTATCAAATTTTACATTAAAGGGTTCTTCATCTTTTGCAAATACAATTGGATCTCCCTTACGCTGCGGAATAACCACCGGTTCAATTTCATTGGTAAATTTTCCACTCTCCCATGCAGCTTGCGATCTTTTATAACTTTCAATTGCAAATGCATCCTGGTCGGCACGACTGATACCGCAGGTGCTTGCACAAAGTTCAGCCGCATTACCCATAGCTTTTCCATCGTATACATCGGTCAATCCATCTTTCGAAAGTCCATCAACCAATGTAACATCACCATATTTATTTCCCCAACGCAGTACAGGACTGTAATAAGGAACATTGCTCATACTTTCCATTCCGCCTGCAACAACAATATCTGCATCGCCCAACGCAATACTTTGTGCAGCCAAAGAAATTGCTTTCAGTCCACTTGCACATACTTTATTGATTGTAGTACAATTTACTTCGTTTGGAAGGCCGGCAAATTTTGCAGCCTGTCTAGCAGGTGCCTGACCCAAATTTGCCTGTAGCACACAACCCATCAATACATCTTGTACAGCTTCAGGGCTTACCCCTGCCCTTTGTATTGCTCCTTTAATTGCTATTGCACCTAATTGTGTAGCCGTTAAACTTTTTAATGAACCGCCGAAACTACCCATTGGAGTACGTACAGCAGATATGATATATACTTCTTTCATAAATGATTTTATTTTTTTATACAACAACTTTTTCTTGTTGGAAAATGTAAAGATAATTAGAATGTGCCAGTCTTCAACTTCACGGATTTATTCTTAATTTACTTACTCGAAAAAAATAAGCAAATTTTTAAGTTTGGGGAGAAAATTTTTAGCAATTCAGTTTACACATGATACATTTGTTCTATAAGTAATAGCATGGTTGATAAAAAAAAACTTCCGATTCAACTTTCTTTAGAACAGGCTGAAGAACTCTGCTTGTCTAATTATAATTTAAAAGGGAAAGCCAGTTATTTACCCGGAGAACTGGATCATAATTTTAAAATACGTACTACCACAAATGAATCTTACGTATTAAAAATGAACAGACCGGAGACTGATATAGATTATTCAGATTTCCAGGAAAAATTACTCTTACACATCCAGAATAAAAAACCGGAATTTAAATTTCCACATATTATTCAAACGATATCAGGACAAAATTCATTTACCTATGTTGATGCGGATAATCAGAATAGAATTGTAAGGTTATTAAGCTGGATTCCCGGAAGATTATGGTCAACAGTTAATCCCCAACAAGATGAGCTTCGATATACATTGGGAGAAGTTTGCGGTGAGATTACACAAGTATTGCAGGATTTTAATCACCCAAAGGCTAGCCGGGTTTTTGACTGGGATATAGCACAGGCAACCTGGACATCTAAGTTTATTAATCTGTTTAGTATAGAAGAAAAAAACTGTATTATTTATTTTACAGATTTGTTTGAAAAAATTCAACCCCACTATACTGAATTTAGAAAATCAGTTATTCATAATGATGCGAATGATAATAATATTATTGTAAGTAGTGAATTAATTAACCCGGTTGTTGAATGTATTATTGATTTTGGCGACTCAGCTTTTACTCAAACCATCAATGATCTTGCTGTTGCTATTGCTTATGCAGTAATGGATCATCCCGATCCTTTATCAGCCGCCTTGCCAATTTTATCCGGATACCATAAAAAATTTCCCCTGCTGGATGAAGAACTGAAAACGCTTTATATTCTTATTGCAATGCGCCTTGTAATCAGCGTTACAAAATCAGCAATAAATAAGGAGCATGAACCATCCAATGTTTATTTACAGGTAAGTGAAAAGCAGGCATGGGCATTACTATATAAATGGGAAAAAATCCCGGAGGCACTGGCATACTATTCATTTCGTGCAGCATGCGGTTTCAAACCTGTGCCTGAAGAAAAAGAATTTAAGGAGTGGGCCGTATCGCAAAAATTTAAAATACAAGATTTATTTCCCACTGTCAACTATAAGAATATAGTACAACTCGACTTAAGCATTGGCAGCAGATTTCTGGGTCATTTTTCATCTTACCAAAATACAGTTGATTTAAATAATAAAATAGAAATACTTAAGTCATACAACCCCTATACATTATTTGCCGGCGGTTATCTTGAACCAAGACCTGTATATTCAACGGATGCTTTTAAGATTGAAAGTAATAATGGGCCAGCGTATAGGACCATTCATTTAGGAACCGATTTCTGGCTTGATGCTGATACGGCTGTTCATGCTATTTGTGATGGAGAAATAATTTGCTGTATAAATAATAACCAGGACAAAGATTATGGCCCAACTATTATTCTTAAACATTCTATAAATAACAATTTATCTTTTTATACCTTATATGGACATCTGAACAAAGGAAGTTTGAGTTCTATAAATAAAGGAAACAAAATAAGTAAGGGTGACCGAATCGGGTTTATTGGTAAGAGTACTGAAAATGGAAATTGGCCTCCACATCTTCATTTTCAAATTATTTTGGATCTGCTGGATAATGACTCAAATTTTCCTGGAGTTTGTTCTCCTACTCAATTGAAGGTTTGGTCATCCGTTTGTCCCGATCCGGATATTCTTTTCAATTGCATGAACCAAACATTAAATGAATTACACAACAAGGACTTACTTGAAGAAAGAAAAAAAAATCTCGGAAAAAGTTTAAGTTTGTCCTATAGCAAGCCCCTTAAAATTGTTCGTGGCGAAATGCAATACTTATTAGATGAAACTGGAAGACGTTATCTTGATACTGTAAATAATGTGGCACATGTAGGTCATGAACATCCTAAAGTTGTAAAGGCCGGACAGGAACAGATGGCAGTACTCAATACCAATACAAGGTATTTGCATGAAAATATAATTGAATTTGCAAAAGAGATCAGTAAAACATTACCAGAAAATCTTTCTGTAATTCATTTTGTAAATTCTGGAAGCGAGGCAAATGAATTAGCAATCAGAATGGCAAAGGCATATACCAACCAGAAAGATATAATTGCACTGGAAACAGGTTATCATGGAAACACGAATGCATGTATTGATATCAGTTCATATAAGTTTGATGGCAAAGGAGGCAAAGGAAAACCAGAGCATACTCACACTGTTCCGCTTCCGGATAGTTACCGTGGAAAATACCAGGGCACATATTCCGAAACAGGATTGCTGTATGCAAAGCATATAAAAGAAAAGATTGAAGAAATAAAAAAATCGGGAAAAGGATTGATGGCTTTTATTTCTGAAAGTATCGTTAGCTGTGGCGGACAAATTGTATTACCCGATAATTATCTGAAAACCGTTTATGCGTATGTTAGAGAAGCCGGGGCTGTTTGCATTGCAGATGAAGTACAGGTAGGTTTTGGACGTGTAGGAAAAAAATTCTGGGGATTTGAGTTACAAGATGTAATTCCGGATATCGTTACCATGGGAAAACCGATTGGGAACGGTCATCCACTGGCAGCAGTAGCATGCACACAAGAGATTGCGACTGCTTTTGCAAACGGCATGGAGTATTTTAATACGTTCGGCGGCAATCCTGTTTCTGCTGCCATTGGATTAGAAGTTTTAAAAGTAATTCGTGATGAAAGACTACAGGAAAATGCATTTTTAATTGGAGAATACCTTAAGTCTGGTTTAAAAAATTTACAAAACAATTTTTCAAGTATTGGAGACATAAGAGGTGAAGGATTATTTCTTGGGGTAGAATTAGTGGAAAGTGATAAACAACCTGCAACAGCTAAGTCATCTTACTTTGTAAATCGAATGAAAGAATTGGGGATATTGATGAGTATTGACGGCCCGCAAAATAATGTGTTGAAAATAAAGCCACCGATGTGTTTTAATAAGGACAATGCGACCCTACTGCTTCTTTATGCTGAAAAAATATTAAACGAAAATTTTATGAAATAATATTACCTAATCGAAGTTGCAAAAACAAATTATTAAATTTTTAATTTTATTATTTTAATTATGTATTCGAATCCAAACATATTAAATATTTCAAATTCTTCACAATTTACTTCCTCGTAATTTACTCATTCCTTGAAATCAGTTACTGTAGCTAAAATAAAAACTCAGGTAACTATAACTAATACCCTGGATGCATAAAGCTCAAACAGTAAGTTGCAAATAATGCTAATTCAGTAGTTTCTGTTTTAATAATTCCGCATTAACCATTTTAATAGATTAAATTGTAGAATGTTCAATTCATTTACTTATTAAATTTCTCATAATGAAGGATTTTTTTATTAAAACATACAGAGGACATCAATTTGAATTTGCAAGAGTACTTTCTACAAGTTTCGATCCATGGTATCATATTTCAGTAAATCTAAATGCAGTGGATATTAAATACCGGATGCATAGTAACAAAGAAGGAATCTGGAAAATAACTGTTGAGCGGTTGCCGCGTCTATTATATTCTTTAGAGGAAGAATTTAACGAACTTCTGAATTTAAATGAAAAACCACCAAATCCGTATTACCCTAAAAAAGATTAGCAACGATAAGTCTTTATTATTGTCTTTTTAATTTTCCGATAAAAAAAGTTGTATTATTTTAACCCACACACTTGGAAACAGGGGGGCAAAATTTACGGACTATGAATACTTATAAGTTTATATCCAAACAATGAGAATTTTAAAACACTGTTAATACTAACCTGCTATTCACTATTCTTTTCCATATCTTCCTTAGTTTTCCTGTACAATTAAGCATATCAATGAAGCAATACCTGAGTTTTTTTATTTTACTCTTCAGATGTCAACAAGTAATTGCGCAACCAACAACTCAAAATCAATTGCCCGTAATTCATCTGACAGATTCTGTTAGTTGTACTGAAATAAAAGATCAGAGCAGTAGTCCTACCTGCTGGGCATTTGGAACTAACTCCTTATTTGAAAGCGATATTTTTAAAAGAAATGGAATCAAACTCAATTTATCAGAAATGTTTATTGCCCGTTATTCTTATATAGATAAATTGAATAAATGGCTTGCAACAAAAGGGAAAACGTATTATGCTGGTGGCGGCCAATTTCATGATGTGCTGCGGGTAATAAAAAAACAAGGTATGATGCCTGAGAAAGCATATAGCGGATTGAAGAAAGGTGAATACAGTCACAACCATACAAGGCTTGATACAGCTATGAAAAAAATGGGTAAGCAATTTCTAAAACAAGGCAAAACATTTTTGAATACCTCAGATACCAAAAAAATTAATGATACCCTCGATCGTTATCTTGGCAAATTACCTGCAACATTTTTGTATAACTTAAAACAGTACACTCCCAAAACTTTTGCAAAAGAAATCTTAAACTCACTTGATGATTATATTGAAGTAATGTCCTTTGCTGATTTGCCACTCAATAAAAAATGTTTGCTTATTGATAAATTCAACTGGGCTGGAGATAGTTTATATAATATTTCACTGAATGATATGCAGATGCTGATAGATACGGCACTGGCAAAAGGCTGGTCAGTTGCATGGGAAGGAGATGTAACACAGCCGGGGTTCAATTTTTTTAGTGGCTATGCAAGATTAGATGATTCATTACATCAGTCCGATGTGGAGCGGATTGAAAATTATAAAACAGAAAAAACCGAAAGAGACCATATGCTTCATTTAGTAGGAAGTGGAAAAGATGAAAAAAACAATAAATGGTATTACCTGAAAAATTCCTGGGGAACCTGGTTTAGCAAATACAAAGGTTTTCTTTTTATGGATGAAAATTATTTTAAAATGAACACCGTAATTATGATGGTGAATAAAAATGCACTCCCCGAATACCTGAAAAGAAAACTTGGTTTTTAAAATCAGTAAATAATTTAATTAGATCCGTAAATATTTTTTTTACCCCAACAAATCCAGTATCTTATCTTTTATTTTTCACCAAAACAATTTTAGTATGGAAATCCTTCCTTTAATTATTCAGCTGGCTTCCGGCGGTGTCGGAGGTTTAGCAGCAGGTAAATTAATTCCCAAAGTTTCGCTAGGCAATGTCGGTAATGTAATTTCCGGCATTGTTGGAGGTGGATTGGGCGGGCAATTATTAAGTATGCTCGGAATTGGCGGGGGTGGTGATGCAGCTACTGCTGCTTCAGGTGGTGGTATGGATATAACCAGTATTTTAACCAGTATAGCCGGAGGTGGTGCAGGTGGTGGTATCTTAATGACAATTGTTGGCTATATAAAGGGCATGTTGAATAAAAAATAGAAACAAATTTATTCACTAGCCTCAAAGAGTTAATAAAAAACCGGTGTTTATTTAAATCCGGTTTTTTTATTTTGAAAAAAAAGGTATCCTTTCAATAAAGGAATAAAGTAGTATTTAAAACCAACCTAAGTTTTCATACTTTCGACTTTATAAATTCTTTCTATGCTGTATAAAAAAATTATTCTTCTGTCATTTGTGATTACAACTTTACATTGTATTACTCTTTCACAAACCCCAAAAAGAAATCTTCGCCCTGGCGATATTTATAAAATTCAAAGTACAGGCGACGCTCAAATTTCTCCGGATGGCAAATGGGTTACTTATACACTTACATCAACTGATTCTACAAAAGACAAACGTAATACCGATGTATGGATGATGAATTGGGAAGGAACAGAAACGGTTCAACTTACGAATAGTCCGGATGGAGAAAGTAATCCCAGGTGGAGCCCGGATGGAAAATTTATTTCATTTACTGCTGCACGCAATGGTAGTACAAGCCAGATTTATTTATTAAATAGATTGGGCGGCGAAGCAATAAAACTTACCGATGTAAAAGGCGAACTGGGAGAATATACCTGGAGTCCCGATGGAAAAACAATATTATTAAGCATGAAAGATCCAGAAGATACAGGTACAAAAAAAACAACCAAGCCATATGTTATCGATCGTTATAAATTTAAGCAAGACGTAAGCGGTTATCAGTATGGTAGCCGAAAAACACATCTTTATCTTTTCGATGTGACTACTAAAAAAACGGATACATTGACCCGTGGAAATTATAATGAAAGTGGAATACAATGGAGTCCTGATGGTTCGGCAATTGCATTTGTCAGTAATCATACTGAGGATCCGGATAAAAATGAAAACTCAGATATTTTTATTATTGAAGCAAAACCAGGTGCTGTTGCAAAACAACTTACCACATGGAATGGAACTGACAATTCTCCACAATGGAGCCCCGATGGAAAAACAATTGCTTACCTGCGAAGTACATCCGATGCAAATTTTAGTATGTATGATCAGTCTGTTCTTTCTGTTTTGCCTGTATCCGGTGGAGAACCCATACTACTAAGTAAATCCCTTGATCGTCCTGTAAGTTCACCACGCTGGAATAAAGAAGGAAATAGTATAGCTGCATTAGTTACGGATGATTGCGAAAGATATATTGCAACATTTGACCCAACCAGCGGAAAGATGAATAAAGTAATAAGTGGAAACCGATCATTTAATTCACTTGTCCGGCATCCCAATGGTACCTGGATTACTTCAATGTCAAATCCGCAGTTACCATCAGAATTTTATGCACTTGAAAATGGAAATCTTCGCCGGCTTACTAAAGTGCAGGATGAGTTTGTTGCAAATCTTTCATTGGCTTCGGTAGAAAAATTTATTTCAAAGAGTAAAGATG
>JANOFP010000115.1:0-10349 GCA_031413675.1 Bacteroidota bacterium | reverse complement strand
CGGGTGTGCTGATAAGTACTGCGTCAATATCTTTATTCTGTAACAGTTCCCTGTAGTCAGTATATGCTTTTACTCCATCAAATGGTTTGCCATCCCGTTTTGTATAATAGTTATTCACTAATTTTTTCCCATCCTTATTATATGTTTTAATGACTCCTTTACCCTCAACCTGGCTCAGATTGATCAACACATTACCATTCTCATCTACTACTTCAAATCGTTTAGCTTGTATTACTTCCGGTGCTGAATTCGTACTCCGGAAAGCCATGAAGAGTGTTGCAAATAATGCAATCATCAAAATAACAATGCTTTTATAACGGCGGTTAGTCGCCTCTAATTGTTGAAGACGCATTTCAATTGTTTTCATATATAATAGTTTAGTTAGAAAAGTTAGTTATTTACAAAAATATAAATCAAATTATTTATTCCCATTTGGTTCCTGTTGTTGAAAAGTTGATCGTACTTGTGCGCCTGTGGAAAGTTAATAGTAAAGACCAGTGAAGAGAGGCTTTTTCTTTATCTTGACCCAAATAAATTTCAAGGCCGGCAAAAAAATAAAATAAATGAAAGCAAAAACAATCAAAGGAAAAACAGCAGCGGATATTAAAACCGCTCTTGAAACAAGTATGGCCGACGGATTTACCCCTACAGTTGCCATTGTACTTTTGGAAGCCGATATACCATATGAAGAAGTCTGTTCTGTTTTATCAGAAAAATCAATTCAGATTTTTGGCGCATCTACCGGCAGCAATTTTACCGATGGTGAAATTGAATCGGGTTCTGTCATCATCATGTTGCTTGAAATAAAACAGGAATATTTCCAAATTAAATTAGCAACCTCAGAAAACAGAAGTTCAAAAGATACAGCTGAGGAAATCGGGAAAGCAGGACTGGCTGTATTCAGCAAACCGTCATTTCTTGTTGTATCCGGCGGAATAGGAGCAGATGGAGAGGAAGTAGTAGAAGGAATAGAAAATGTTTGTGGCAAAGGCGTTACCATATTCGGTGGATTGGCAGCCGACAGTTTGAAAATGAAACGAACTTTTGTATTTACAAAAGATAGTTTATCAGACAATGGAATAATAGCCCTGATTTTTAATGAAGAAAAAATCAAATTGACCGGAATGGCAATCGGAGGATGGAGACCTGTCGGTATTGAACACACCATTACACATAGTTCCGGTAATATTCTTTACTCAATCAATAATGAACCGGTACTGCAATTCATTGCGAGGTACACTGGAGTAAAAGAATTTTTCGGAGAGAATATTTCAAATATGATTTTAAGTTCCAATTTCCAGATACAGTTGCTGAGAGAAAACAAACATGCTGTAATCCGCACTCCTATGTATGCAAACCCCGTTGATCAGTCAATTGTATTTGCCGGCAGTTTGCCACAGGGTTCTAAAATAAGATTGTGCATGTTGCCGGGATTTGAAGTAATAGAAACCGCACTAAAAGAATTTGCTGAATATAAAAATGAACAACATGAGGCAGATGCCCTGATTATGTTTTCATGTGCCGGCAGGCAAGTATCATTAGGTCCATATGTAAGTGATGAAATAAACGGAATAAAAGAAATCTGGAATGCGCCGATGGCCGGCTTTTTTTGTTTTGGAGAAATAGGACGAGTACAAAAAGACACTCATGAATTTCACAACATGACATGTTCCCTTGCTATAATTAAAGAAAAATAAATTTTGATGAATCAGCATTTACAGGCAATCGCAGAAATGGTGAAGAATACCGCTGGCTTAACTGAAGCAGAAAAAGATTTTTTGTCAAAAGCAATTAAAGAAGTTGACAAATTACAAACTATGACTCAGTTTAAACTGGAACGAGGTGAAAAAGACAGGCACACTTTATCAGTCATGCTGGAAGAAAGTATTGAAGATCTTCAGAAAAAATCGGCAGTAATTGAAGAATCAAATAAGACACTCACTCAAACATTAAATGATCTGAAAGCTGCACAAGCACAATTGATACAATCAGAAAAAATGGCAAGTCTTGGAGAATTGACGGCCGGTATTGCCCATGAAATTCAAAACCCATTAAACTTCGTAAATAACTTTTCCGACGTAAGTACAGAGTTGGTTGATGAGATGAATGAAGAAATTGAAAAAGGAAACCTGGAAGATGCAAAACAAATTGCACAGGATTTGAGAAGTAATCTTGAAAAAATAAATCATCATGGCAAACGTGCCGGTGATATTGTAAAAGGAATGCTGCAACACTCCCGAACCAGCAGTGGCCTAAAAGAACTGACAGATATTAATGCACTGGCTGATGAATATTTAAGATTAGCCTATCATGGTTTGCGTGCAAAAGACAAATCATTTAATGCCGCCACAAAAACGGATTATGATGAAGCAATTGGTTTGATAAAAGTTATTCCGCAGGATATTGGACGTGTTGCGCTGAATCTTATCACCAATGCTTTTTATGCAGTAACTGAAAGAAAGAAGGAACAACCAGAAGGATACGAACCAGTTGTTTCAGTGACTACAAAAAAACTAAATGACAAGATTGAGATACATGTAAAAGACAATGGCAACGGTATTCCGCAAAAAGTACTGGATAAAATATTTCAACCCTTCTTTACTACTAAGCCAACAGGGCAAGGAACCGGATTAGGATTGAGTTTGAGTTATGATATTGTAAAAGCACATGGCGGTGAGTTGAAGGTAGAAACGAAAGAGGGAGATGGAAGTGAGTTTATTATACTACTTCCTATCTAAACAAAAAAAAAATCAGTACTGAAGAAAATACAAACTATTTGTGTTCCGGAAAAATAAGAATGTTATAAATATACACGGGCATGTTTTCATCAACAAGTTCCATCGCCCTTAAAATACTTGTATTAAATATTTTTTCATTGTTGCAATTATTACAACTAAGGGTAATCGCCGTTTTTTTAAAATCAATTTTTCCATTACCACCCGGTTTTACCATTAAAGCCAGCTCTGAATGATTACCATATATTTCAAAATCTACTGAATTGATTTTTAATAATTCCTTTAGTCCCATACCCGGGTAAACTCCGTTTATTAAATTCCATTCATTGATGCCAATAAATCCATCAAACTTTTTTGCATTGAGCGTATGAATAATATTACTGATTAAAACATAAGAAAGCTGGCTATAATTATCTTCATCATCCCAAATAAAAACAGCTTGCCGGCTTGTGTTACCAAATAAAACAGAACATTTTTTTAATTCCTTTTCAGAAAAAAAGTAATAATCCTTTTTAACATTGGCAGCTCCAAAAAAACCAACAAGGTATTCATGAGAGTCAAAATTCAAAAGATCTTCTGCATGTTGAATTGTAGCAGGCAGGGGAAGTTCTTTCTTCTTCAATAAAAATGTATACAAAGGGATTTCATTTTCTGTTCCGGATATTGCTTCAATCGTAATATTTTTTTGCTGAAAAAGGATTGAAGATGCTTTGTTTATATCAATCTTATGGTCATAGGTAAAACCGGATTTTAGTATACTTTTTTTACCCTCGATATATTCATTCACTGAGGTAGTGTACAAAATAAAATATTTAATATCCTCTTTTTTATAAAAATCAATACTACGAATCGTAACAGTGTCTTTTTTATTCTTTTTCCCCTTTTCAATAAAACTCGTACTTATAAAATCGTTATACGGGATTTTATTTTTTGTTGAAAACCCGTTTTTATTCATGAAGTGATCAATATTTTTTGCATTAAGAGTTGACAATGTAAGCAGATCGTCAACAGTAAATGACTGGCTACTTACCTGACCCGAAGTAAAACTTAGTAAAAAGAAAAAAAACAATACCTGTTTCATTACGATAAATGTTCATCAAAAATGAATGCTGGTTTTTTAAAAGGAATCCGGGATAAGAAAGATAAGTAACCGGGTGCTTTGTATCGGGAGGTTAGTCTTCCGAAGTTAATTATTTTTTTCAAAGTAAAGAAATTTTCTTACTACAATTCTCATTTAACTTCTGTGCTTTGCTATATGCTTACTCCTGTTACTTTTCTTTATCTTCAAATATTATTTATTGCAAATGTCACAAACCCGCCAGCTTGCCGCCATTATGTTTACCGATATCGTCGGTTACACGGCGTTGATGCAGGATAATGAATCAGAAGCGGCAATAATTCGCCAGTGTCATCGTGAAGTTTTTCAAAAAGAACATGAACATTTCCATGGTGAGGTATTGCAGTATTATGGAGATGGAACCCTGAGTGTGTTTAAAAGCGCTGTTGAAGCTGTAGAATGTGCAATCACCATGCAGCAACAATTCAATACAAGTCAACCGGTCCCACTGAGAATTGGCATTCATATCGGTGATATAGTTTACGATAAGAAAGATATTTACGGCGATGGTGTTAATCTGGCTTCCCGGATTGAGAGCATGGGGATTCCCGGTTCTATTTTAATTTCTGATAAACTGAATGATGCAGTGAAAAACCAAAATAAAATTTCCACAAAATCATTGGGGTTTTTTGAATTAAAAAACATCAAAGAACCGATAGAAATATTTGCAATAGCAAACAGCAGTATAAAAATACCAGAGCGGTCGGAATTGAAAGGCAAAATGAAGGAAACCAAAAAATCAATCGCCGTGTTGCCATTTATTAATATGAGTGCTGATCCTGAAAATGAATATTTCAGTGATGGCATTGCGGAAGAAATTTTAAATGCATTAGTTAAAGT
Organism: Bacteroidota bacterium; assembly: GCA_031413675.1. Classification (GTDB taxonomy): domain Bacteria; phylum Bacteroidota; class Bacteroidia; order Chitinophagales; family Chitinophagaceae; genus VBAR01. The sequence goes on along the minus strand of JANOFP010000115.1, from coordinate 5,657 downwards.
AGAAGGATTGCTGGTAACAGCACGGACATCTTCTTTTCATTTTAAAGGAAAAAATATTGATGTACGGGAAATAGGAACACAGCTAGGTGTAACACATGTACTGGAAGGAAGTGTTCGAAAAGCGGGCAACCGGGTTCGTATCACTGCTCAGTTAGTAAGTAGCATAGATGGCAATCATTTATTTTCTGAAACTTACGACCAGACGCTGGATGATATTTTTTTTGTACAAGATGAAATTGCTTCAAAAATCACCAATCGCCTCCGGGAGCATCTTGGCGAAGTACAACACAGTATGCCTTTGGTAAAAGCAGCTACCCTGAATATGCAGGCATACGAAACATACCTGCAGGGATTATATTTTTTTAATCAATGGGGAGATGAAGCTATGGGTAAAGCTATTCCCTATTTTGAAAAAGCCATTGAAATGCAAACTGATTTTGGTTTACCACATGCCCGGCTAGGACTTTGTTATGTGTTTCAGGCATTCGGAGGAAAAATATCCTGGGAAATAGCAAGAACTAAAGCCATGTTGCATTTTGAAAGAACCAGGCAATTAGGAACCGAAACACCAGAAGCATATTTTGCTCATTTTATTTTTTATACTTTTCATCAGTGGAATTGGGCTGCTGCAGTAGAAGTAACTAAAAAAGGATTGGAACTTTTTCCAAATAATGCAAGTCTGTATCATGCACTTTCCACTTTGTATTATATCAGTGGAGATAAAAATGCCCGGGTTGAATCGCATAAGAAAGGATTAGAAATCGACCCCTTATCTATTGAAATGATTTTTTTTATGGGTGTTGCTTATATATGGAGTCTTGAATTTGAAAAAGCACAACCCTTTCTGAATAAAGTATTGGAAAAAGTGCCCAATCACAGAACTGCATTGGAATATAAAGGCTGGATAGCCGCATTTAATGGTGAATATGAGAAGGCTCTCGCAATTTTTGAAAAACTGGAGCCGGCAATTGGTTATCGTCTGCACCGTTCAACCTGTATGGGTTGGGTTTATTTTAAATTAGAAAAAAAAGATAAAGCAGAAATTTGTTTACAGGAAGTTATTTACCTTGAGGAACACCAGTCTGCAGGATTCTCGTTAGATATTGCTGTTCTCTATACCTGTTTTGGTGATTTTGATAAAGCTTTTTATTATTTAGAAAAAGCAGTTAAAAATAAAGTTGGAGATTCTATGATGTGCAAATCTGATTTGTTTCTGGCCCCTTTAAAAACTGATCCACGATTTAAAGATATCGAAGAATTAGTGGGGCAAGTTCCGTTTAGTGCTTTTGAAAATTCAGCAAACTGAATTATTTATAAATTTTGGATAGTTAAATTTTTGCTTTATAAAAAAATTTAGTACTTCATTAATCGATTAGTTATTCAAATGCCACAGACCCGCCAGCTCGCAGCCATCATGTTTACCGACATCGTCGGGTACACTTCATTAATGGGTAAGGACGAACAAAAAGCATTTTCCATTCTTAATAAAAATCGTGAGTTACAAAAACCAATCATTGAACAATTTAATGGCCGATGGATAAAAGAATTGGGTGATGGCGTGATGGCCAGTTTCAATACCGTTTCGGATGCTGTAAATGCCGCAATAAAAATTCAGGAAGCCTGTAATCTTTCCAACGATTTTTTATTACGAATCGGAATCGATTTAGGCGAAGTCGTTTTTGAAAACGAAGATGTATTTGGAGATGGTGTAAATATTGCATCACGGATACAGTCCATTGCAACACCCGGCAGTATTTATATTTCTGAATCGGTAAAAAATAATGTGTCGAATAAAAAAGATATTCATACAAGATTTGTGATGCAGGAAACATTGAAGAATGTAAAAGAACCTGTACGGATCTATGAGGTAATAATTTCCCGGACAAAAATTGTGAACCGGCCTGATGAAAATAAAGAAATCGATATTCCGGTAGCTGTATTTGAAACAATTGGAAAAACACCTGAAAAAAGTGTAGCTGTTTTACCTTTTGTAAATATGAGCAACGATCCGGAACAAGAGTATTTCAGTGATGGAATATCTGAGGAAATCATTAACTCGCTGGCCCATTTAAAAGAATTGAGAGTAGCCGGAAGAACTTCTTCGTTTCACTTCAAAGGAAAAAGTATGGATTTACGTGAAATTGGCGAAAAATTAAATGTGCGTACAATCATGGATGGCAGCGTACGTAAACAAGGAAATAAACTTAGAATAACTGTCCAGTTAATAAATGTTGAAAATGGTTTTCATCTTTGGTCCGAAAAATATGACAGGGAAATTGATGATGTCTTTGCAATACAAGATGAGATAGCGATGGTAATTACCGAAAAATTAAAAGTTTCCTTATTGGAAGATGAAAAAGCAATACTAATTAAGAACCCCACAAAAGACCATGAAGCCTATGATCTGTATTTAAAAGGCCGGTATTTTTTTAATAAAAGAGGTGTACATATTTTTAAAGGGCTTGAATATTTTCAACAAGCGGCAGAGAAAGATCCAAATTATGTTTTAGCCTATTCTGGTATAGCTGAATGTTATTCAATATTGGGTTTTTACAGTATTATACCGGCGCATGATGCAATGCCTAAAGCAAAACAAAATGCTGAAAAAGCGTTAAAGCTGGATCCTAAACATGCCGAAGCAATTACTACGTTAGCTTTTATCACTGCCTTCTATGAATGGAACTGGGCAGAAGCAAAGGAAAAATTTCAACTCGTTTTTAAACTTAAACCGAATTATGCTCCGGCACATTACTGGTATAGTTATTATTTATCTTTCGTGGAAGCTAAGTTTGAAGAATCTATTCAACTGGCAAAAAAAGCTGCAGAACATCTGGAACCGTTTGTTTCAATATCACATCATGTATTAGCCTTTGTATATAATAATGCGGGAAAATTTGAAGAAGCTTTGGAGGCATCTAAAATAGCTATTGAATTAGATCCAACTGCTTTTCCTGGATTCAGAACCTTAGGCAATAGTTTAGCAGGGTTAAAAAGATATGACGAAGCAATTGAAGCATTAAATACTTCAGTCCTGCTTTCCGGAAGACACCCATGGACATTGTCTGAGCTTTGCTGTGTTTACATACAATCAGGTAATATGACTGAAGCGCAAAAAATAATGGATGAACTGGTAAAAAGATCTCAGACTCAGTATATACCCGGATTGTTTGCTCCTGCATATCATTTAAAAGACTATGATAAGGCAATTGAATGTTTGGAAAAGGCATTTGTTGAACATGACGGATCGCTTATAACTATGAAAGTGGATCCGATCAGTACTTTTATAAAAACAGATCCACGTTTTCAATCGTATTATAAAAGAATGAATTTTCCTGAATAAATTATTTTAAATATATAAATGTCTCAATCCCGTCAACTCGCCGCTATTATGTTTACCGACATCGTCGGGTACACAGCGTTAATGGGAAATGACGAACAAAAAGCTTTTGACTTATTAAAGAAGAATAGAGAATTACAAAAACCAATCTTTGAAAAATTTAATGGGCGGTGGATAAAAGAACTGGGTGATGGAGTAATGGCCAGTTTCAATACGGTGAGTGATGCTGTAAATGCAGCACTAAAAATTCAGGAAGATTGTACTGCTGCGAAGGATTTTCAATTACGCATCGGTATTCATTTAGGTGAAGTTGTTTTTGAAAACGATGATGTGTTTGGTGATGGGGTGAATATTGCTTCAAGAATACAAGCCATTGCAAACCCGGGAAGTATTTATGTTTCTGAATCAGTACATGACAATGTAGTAAATAAACATGGAATTAAAACAAGGTTTATCAAAGAAGAAACACTTAAAAATGTAAAAGGGCTGGTTAAAATTTTTGAAGTACTTACTCCATTGTCAGATGATACTTTTAATCCTGAGTTGATGGAAATAATAAAATCAACAAAAAAAAGCATTGCAGTTCTGCCTTTTGTAAACATGAGTAATGACCCGGAGCAGGAATATTTCAGTGATGGAATGTCAGAGGAAATTCTTAACTCTTTAGCTAATTTAAAAGATTTAAAAGTTGCGGGTCGCACTTCTTCTTTTCAATTTAAAGGAAAGAACATTGACATAAAAGAAGTGGCAGAAAAACTACATGTACGTACCGTTCTGGAAGGCAGTGTACGAAAACAAGGTAACAAGCTTCGGATAACAGTTCAATTGATCAATGCGGAAGACGGATTTCATCTATGGTCTGAAAGATTTGATCGGGAAGTAAATGATATTTTTGAAATACAGGATGAGATTGCAATGGCTATTACCGAAAAATTAAAAATTACTTTACTTGAAAAAGAAAAAGCGATTATCAATAAAAACCCAACTGAAAATCATGAGGCCTATGACCTGTATTTAAAAGGCCGGTTTTATTCAAACAAACGTGGACCAGGTATAATAAAATCATTTGAATATTTTCAGATGGCTTTGGAAAAAGATCCAAATCTTTCGCTTGCTTACATAGGCATGGCAGATGCTTATTGCATTCTGGCTCTATACTGTTTAATGCCTCCACATGATGCAATGCCGAAAGCAAGACTCTATGCGGAAAAAGCAATCCAACTTCAATCATCACAATCAGAAGCTTATACTGTACTCGCTTTTATCAGTACTTTTTATGACCGGAATTGGGTGGACGCAAAAAAATGGTTTAAACTTGTTTTTTCGACCTATCCTAATTATGCACCTGCTCACTATTATTATAGTTATTATTTGTCTTTTGTAGAAAGGAAAGACGAAGAAGCCATAAATGTGGCGAAGAATGCGGCCGAAATACTTGAACCACTGGTTTCAATATCACATCACATACTATCACTCATGTATATTATGGCAGACAGGTTTGAAGAAGGACTTCATGCTAGTAAAATGGCTATTGACTTAGATGAAAAATCTTATCCCGGTTACAGAAGTTTAGGATTAAGCTTGGCAGGATTAAATAAATATGACGAAGCTATTGAAGCATTGAAAACGGCGGTCATACTTTCATCCCGACAACCATTACCATTAGTTGAATTATGCAGGATCTATTCACTTACAGGTAACATTACTGAAATACAAAATATAATGGATGAATTAATTTTGCGTTCAAAAACAGAATATATTTCCGCCTCTTATATGTGTTGCGTTGCATATTTTTCAAAAGATGTCGAAAAGGCCACCGAATATTTAGAGCAGGCATTTGATCATCGTGATACCATACTTGTTTGCATGAAAGCTTATCCGCTTTGTACATTCATAAGAACTGATCCAATCTTTCAACCATTTCTTAAAAAAATGAATTTTCCTGAATAGATTTTTTTAAACTTATAAATGTCTCAATCCCGCCAGCTCGCCGCCATCATGCCTGCTCTCCGTAGTAAATACGAAGGAGGGTTCACCGATATTGTCAGGCACACAGCATTAATGGATAAGTATTAAAATTTAAATAAGTAATATCTTTATACCATGTCAGATAAACCCAAACCAATATTTAATAAACGAATATTCTGGGATGTAGTATTTGAAAATATCAACTATGATGTTAAAGCGAATTTTGTAATTGAAAGGGTATTTGAACGAGGCGATGTGGATGACATCCGAAATTGCCGCCGCTATTATGGCGATGAAAAAATTACAGAGGCGTTGCTCAATGCCAAATTTTTACCCGAAACAAGAATGTATC
>JANOFP010000114.1:0-12241 GCA_031413675.1 Bacteroidota bacterium | reverse complement strand
AGAAATGACCCTTGCCCCTGCGGAAGCGGTAAAAAGTATAAGCATTGTCATGGAAAGGACTAGTAATTCAGGAATTGGGGATTAGGTATAAGGAATTTGGGTCAGCAGTTTGATAACTGACAAGAAAATAATTGAGCATTCACTCTTTTGGATGCTTTTTTTATTTTCATAAGAATAAGTAGTTCCATACGTTAAAAATTATTCGTAAATTCGGACAGATTGATAATTCCCTTTTACAAAATGAAAAATGAACCTTTCCTGGAAACGTTTTATAATAAACTCTGTTCTTAAATACAAAAAGAAAAAACCCGAACAGGAGCCGGAGTTAAGCCCTTATGAAATTGCTAAAGCCTATCGTCAATTAAAAACTTCGATTAAATCGTTTATCAGGGATGTAGTTTTAATAGTAACCGGAATAATGTCTGCAGCCTTTGGGCTTAATGGTTTTTTATTACCCAACGACTTTATTGATGGCGGTGCCACTGGTATTGCTTTATTGATTAGTGAACTTACTCCAGCCACACTTCCTTTAATGCTTATTCTAATCAATATCCCCTTTATCCTGTTAGGGTTTAATGTAATCGGAAAACAATTTGCAATAAAAGCAGCTCTGGCTATTGCCGGACTTGCTCTTTCTACTGCGTTTATTAATTTTCCTCATGTAACGAATGATAAGTTACTCGTTGCCGTATTTGGCGGTTTCTTCCTCGGGGCCGGTATTGGTTTTACCATACGTGGCGGAGCAGTGATAGACGGTACCGAAGTGCTTGCACTCTACCTGAGCCGCAGGTTCAGCACAACCGTTGGTGATATTATCACCATTATAAATGTTATCATTTTCGGGATTGTTGCTTATTTATTATCTGTTGATACTGCCCTCTATGCCATTGTAACTTACCTGGCGGCATCTAAGACGGTTGATTTTATTATTGAAGGAATTGAAGAATATACCAGTGTTACTATTATTTCAATTCATAATATTGAAATAAAACAAATGATAATTGAAAAGTTAGGCCGGGGTATTACTGTATTTAAAGGGAAGGGTGGTTTTGGCAAACATGGCGAAGTGGATGAAAGAGATATTATATATACAGTGATAACACGCCTTGAAATAAGCAAACTGAATAATGAGATTCAGAAAATAGACCCTAACGCTTTCGTGGTGATGAATACAATAAAGGACATTAAGGGAGGAATGATAAAAAAACGGAGGCTGAAGCATTAAATTTTTCCCCAAAAAAAAAATCATTCAATCTTTTAAATACTTCCGCAGAATTCAGGTTTATTTTTATCTTTAACCATTACCCGGACAACAACATTATAGAAAACCAATCCAACTGCATGTACCATAAAGTAAAAAAGGATATTCATATTCTGATGCACCCCGAACTGGGTAATAGCAAGTGGGATAAAATAATTAATGGATTTATCATTACCCTTATTATCCTGAACCTTGTTGCAGTTATGGTGGAAACGGTTCACCCGTATTATGAAAACCACAAAGTATTTTTTGACACATTCGATTTAATTTCTGTAATCATCTTTACAATTGAATATGTATTAAGGGTATGGAGTTGCACCCATGACCCCAGGTATAAGGGCTCAATCAAAGGGCGGTTAAAATATATGTTTACACCGGGTGCATTGATTGATTTAATTGCATTTGCCCCCTGGTACCTGCATCGCATGTTGGGTTTCGATTTGAGAGTACTTCGTATTCTGCGTTTACTACGTTTCTTTCGTTTATTCAGACTTACAGCTTATACCAAATCAGCACAACTTATATTCAATGTATTCAGAAGCCGGATAAGAGAACTGATGCTGAGTTTTTTATTGACTATTTTTCTTATCGTTATTGCTTCCTGTGTTGTTTATTTTGCTGAGCATAATGTAGAAGAAACGAAATTCACAAGTATTCCAGCTACTCTTTGGTGGGCAGTTGTTACTTTAACTACCACCGGTTATGGAGAAATGATTCCCGCTACAACTATTGGAAAAATATTATCTGGTGTAATCATGCTAACCGGTGTTGCCTTTTTTGCTTTACCTGCAGGTATTATAACAGCCGGGTTTCTTGATGAAATGCGGGTAATAAGAAAAGGAAAAACCTATAAGTGTCCTCATTGTGATGGAGATATTACCGAACATGTACACAAACATCATCTGGATGATGGGCATTGATTTATTTTGAAATAAAATACTGAAGTGCCAGTTCATAACCCTTTAACCCTAAACCAAAAATGCTTCCGGCAGCTTTGCCACTTAGATGAGATAGTTTTCGAAAATCTTCCCTTGCATGTACGTTGGAGATATGTACTTCCACAACCGAAGTTGTGATAGCAGCAACTGCATCACCAATCGCTACAGATGTATGTGTATAACCGCCGGGATTAAAAATTATTCCATCAAAGTCATAACCTACCCGCTGCAATTCATTAATCAATTCGCCTTCAATATTGCTTTGGAAATAGCTCCATTCAATTAATGGATATTTTCTTTTCAGTTCCAGCAAGTATTTATCAAAAGATAGATTGCCATAAATATCCGTCTCTCTTTTGCCCAGCAAATTCAGGTTTGGCCCGTTGATGATTGCTATTTTCATAGAACGAATGTAGTCAATAATTAAAAAAATATGTCTGGTTGCGTATTGAAAATTCATTTTCCCTATTTTTATTTTACAAAATATATAAAAATGAAATTTTTGGAAGCACTCTACGGAAGCCAGTATTATGAAATTCATCAAAAAGGCAGGGATGGAAATAAAGGAAGACTAAACGGTAATATTTTTTTATCGGCATTAATTATACTTCTTGTTTTTGCCATTTTTATGATTTGTGTGAGTTTTATTCCGGGGTTTGAAGAAACAATGACCCGGAAAATCCGGGCTGTTTTTGGATACAGTACCGGCAAATCGATTGGTAAATTACTGGCGATTCCTTTATTTGCCATTATCTATGTTATCCTATTGATGACTGTTGGCACAGCCAAAAATTTTCAAAACTATGTTCAGAATTTTATGCAGTATCCGGATGAGATAAAAAAGAAAGCGAATGCAAAACTCTTGATTCCTTTTTTTGTATTAGGATTAATTGTTTTCGGACTGGCAATGGCAAAATTATAATCAGTTGTTTTTAATCATCCCGATAAACTCATCAAATAAATATCTTGAATCATGCGGACCCGGTGTACTTTCCGGGTGATGTTGTACGGAGAAAACCGGTTTCCCTTTTACCCGGATTCCTTCTATGGATTGATCATTGAGGTTGATATGTGTTACTTCTATATGTTCAGCTTTTTTTACTGAATCAGGATTTACACCAAAGCCATGATTCTGTGTTGTGATTTCACTTCTGCCCGTAAGCAAATTTTTTACCGGATGATTTAATCCACGATGACCATGATGTAATTTATAAGTTGATACGCCATTTGCCAGTGCAAGCAACTGATGCCCTAAACAAATTCCGAATGTGGGTTTGTTTTCTTTCATCACTTCTTTTATCGTTTCAATTGCATAATCCATTGCTGCAGGGTCACCCGGGCCGTTCGAAATAAAATATCCGTTTGGATTAAATTCTTTTAATGCAGCAATTTTTGTTTTAGCTGGAAAAATTTTTATATATGCGCCTCGTTCAACCATGCATTGTAAAATATGTTGTTTTACTCCATAATCCAGAACTGCGATTCGTATTGCCGATTTTGAGTCGCCCATTTCATAAGTTTCTTTAGTACTCACTTGTGAGGCTAGTTCCAATCCATCCATACTTGGAACTTTCTTTAACTCGGCTTTCAGTTTTTCTATATCTGATATTGCAGAGGATATAATACAATTCATTGCCCCCTTAGTTCTTATATGCGCCACTAAAGCTCTTGTATCTACGCCTTCGATACAAACAATTTTATTTGCTTTTAAATATTCATCTAATGATCCATTTGCCTGCTTCCGTGAATAGGTATCTTCCAGATTGCGCCCAATCAATCCACGAATTTTAACGGAGGAAGATTCAACGTCTTCTTCCTTCACCCCATAGTTACCTACATGAACGGTGTTCATAATAAGAATCTGTCCAAAATAACTTGGGTCGGTAAATACTTCCTGGTAACCGGTCATTCCGGTATTAAAACAAATTTCACCGGTAGCAGTTCCTGTAAAACCGAATGCTTTACCATGTGCTATCGTTCCATCTGCAAGGAGTAATACGGCGGGGAGTTGATTGTCTGACATTCGTTATAAAAGTTTTGCAAAGAAAGCAAATGAATAATAAATTTACCCGATTAGTTTTTCACAAAAAGAAAAAAGGCAAAACCGTAAACCGATTTTGCCTTTTATAATTAACTAATTTCTTCAAATTATTCGGGTGCTTTCGTTTCTTCAGTTGCCACTACTACTTCTGCATCCGTTTTCTTAGCACGGCTTCTTCTTGTTTTCTTAGCCGTATCGGTTGCTTCGCCTTTACCCTTACCGTAAATTTCATTGAAGTCAACCAATTCAATCATTGCTGTTTCGGCATTGTCACCCACTCTGGCTCCCAACTTAATAATACGGGTGTAACCACCAGGGCGACCTGCAATTTTTGTTGCAATCGTACTGAACAATTCAGTGATGGCATCTTTATCGCCAAGATAACTAAATACGACACGACGCTGGTGCGTTGTGTTTTCTTTACTTTTTGTAATAAGGGGCTCTACATATACACGCAAAGCTTTTGCTTTTGCAACGGTTGTTACAATTCTTTTGTGTGTAATCAATGCAATAGCAAGATTGCTTAACAACGCTTCTCTGTGAGCTTTTGTTCTGCTTAAATTTTTAATTTTGTCTCCGTGGCGCATGACGTTTAAGTTTTAATTCAGCTGCACCGTGTCAGGAATTGCAGCCTTCTTGTTTATAATTGAAAATTGTAAATTTAAAATTGCAAATTGAAGGTCAAAAATTTTCAATTTTCAATATTAAATTTGAAATAATTAAAAGTCTTCTTTATCAACACCCAACTTCGCTAAATCCATTCCAAATCCCAAACCTCTTTCAATTAATACCTGCTCAATTTCAGCCAAAGATTTTTGACCGAAGTTGCGGAACTTCATCAGGTCTTCCTGCTCGTACTGAACCAACTCACTCAGCGAATTGATTTTTGCAGCTTTCAAACAATTGAAAGCACGTACGGAAAGATCCAGATCTTCCAATGGTGTTTTCAATACTTTACGTAATTGTAAAGTTTGTTCATCCACCAGGTCTTCTTTCTTTTCTTCTTTATTATCGAAAGTGATATTCTCATCTGTGATGATCATCAGGTGTTGAATTAAAATACGGCTTGCCTGTTTTACAGCTTCTTCCGGATGAATTGTACCATCGGTAGTAACTTCCATGATCAATTTTTCAAAATCGGTACGCTGCTCCACACGGGTATTTTCAATTGTATATTTTACATTCTTTATCGGAGTGTATATAGAATCAATTGGAATATAACCCATCACGGCTTCCTTTGGTTTGTTATCTTCTGCAGGAACATAACCACGGCCTTTACCAATGGTTAATTCAATATCCATTTTAGCCGAAGAATCCAATGTGCAAATAAGCAACTCCGGATTCATAATCTGAAAGCTTGGTGTGTTTTCGCCAATCATGCCAGCCGTAAATTCGGTTCTGTTTCTTATAGACAAAATGATTTTTTCATTTGCCACATCATGATCCACTATTTTTTTAAACCGTACTTGTTTCAGATTCAAAAAAACTTCTACCACATCTTCGCTTACACCTTTCATCGTTGCAAACTCATGATCCACCCCATCAATTTTAACTCCCACAATTGCATAACCCTCTAATGAACTAAGTAACACACGACGTAAAGCATTACCAATTGTAACTGCAAAACCGGGTTCCAAAGGACGAAACTCAAACTGAGCTTCAAAATCATTTGCCTTTTGTAAGATGATCTTATCAGGCTTCTGGAAATTTAATATTGCCATATTAATTTGAAATTTAAAATTTGAAATTTAAAATTGTAACTCTGTCTTGTTTTATTTGCTATACAACTCGACAATTAACTGCTCTTTAATATTCTCCGGAACATTTTCTCTTTCAGGATACGTAAGAAAAGTTCCTTTAAGATCAGTTTCATTCCAGTCTATCCAGCCGAACTTTGGATTTTTCCCTTTTATCACACCTGTAACAGCCACATTGCCTTTACTTTTTTCTTTCAAAGTAATTACATCACCTGCTTTCATTTGGTAAGAAGGAATATTCATTACTTCACCATTTACTTCTATGTGTTTGTGACTTACTAACTGGCGTGCAGCCGGGCGGGATGGTGCAATACCCATTCTGAAAATGATATTGTCCAATCTTGCTTCAAGCAATTTAATCAGGTTTTCACCTGTTACACCTTTACGGCGTGCTGCTTCTTCAAATGTTTTGCGGAATTGTTTTTCCAACACACCATAGGTGTATTTGGCTTTTTGTTTTTCACGAAGTTGCAGGGCGTATTCACCTAAAGTCTTACGCTTTTTGGTGCCACCATGCTGACCGGGAGGGTTGCTGTTTTTATCCAGCCATTTACCATTACCTAAAATAGGCTCACCGAATCTACGGGAGATTTTGGTCTTAGGACCAGTGTAACGTGCCATTGTTTTTTTTCATTTAAGCTTTTTTAGAATGCGGTACGACGATCGGTAAAAAGCTTTAAAAAAATTAATCGTGTACCCTTTTAATAAATGAAACCAATTTGGCTCAACTATATATTTCCTTGGTCCGCCGTTTGGCGGATTTGGGATTAAACTCTTCTTTTCTTTGGAGGACGGCAACCATTATGTGGCATGGGTGTGATGTCTTTAATCATCACTACTTCGATACCAGATTGAGATATTGCACGGATTGCGCCTTCACGACCAGAACCCGGTCCTTTTACATATACATCAACTCTTTTTACTCCAGCATCCAATGCTTTTTTTGCTGCATCGGCACTTGCCATCTGGGCTGCATAAGGGGTATTCTTTTTAGAACCTTTAAAACCCATTTTACCTGCACTGCTCCAGCTTATCACCTGACCGGTTTTATTTGTAAGGCTGATAATAATGTTGTTGAAACTTGCTGTGATATGAGCATCACCATACGAATCAATTTTTACAACTCTTTTCTTTGCCGCTGCTTTTGCGCTTTCCGGCTTTTGTACTTGTGCTTTTGCCATAATTTTTGTTCTGAGGTAATCTTTTGTTTTTGTTATTTCCTCCCGCCTGAAGCGGGATACTGAATCAACCCTCCTGCTGACTTATGAAGCGATCCGGTGTTGATTCAATTTTATATAAGTCTTTATAAGAGAGCTTCGATTTTTGAGCTATGAGCTTCGAGATTAAATCTCGCAGCTCGCAGCTAATTGCTCGTTGCTGTTTCTACTTCTTAGGTGCCTTCTTCTTGCCGGCAACTGTTTTACGTTTACCCTTTCTTGTACGACTATTGGTTTTTGTTCTTTGTCCACGTAATGGTAATCCTTTACGATGACGTAGACCACGGTAACATGCAATATCAAGCAAACGCTTAATGCTCATTTGAACTTCGCTACGCAATGTACCTTCCACTTTCAGTTCGTCTGTAATGGTAGTGCGGATAGCATTTAGTTCATCATCATTCCAATCATTCACTTTTTTATTACGATCAATGCTATTCTTGTCAAGAATATATTTAGCGGTAGAGGGACCGATACCATATATATAGGTTAATCCTATTTCGCCTCTTTTTTGTTTTGGTAAATCAACACCGGCAATACGAGCCATATTTGTTTTGTTTTAAATTCCAAGAACCAAATCACAAAATCCAACTTGCTTCTTGTATCTTGATTTTTATTTTTTTTATTAATTAACCCTGACGCTGCTTAAAGCGTGGATTTTTTTTGTTAATTACATACAAGATGCCTTTGCGGCGAACAATCTTGCAATCAACACTGCGCTTTTTAATAGATGCTCTTACTTTCATAATTTGTTTTTTTGCAGGGGTGAACCCTGCTGCTACTTATACCTAAAAATTATTCTTCCTCTTGTCAAATCATAAGGGCTCATCTCCACCCCTACTTTATCTCCTGGTAGAATGCGGATATAATGCATCCTCATTTTTCCCGAGATGGTTGCCAATATTTCATGTCCGTTTTCCAGCTTCACTTTAAACATAGCGTTTGAAAGTGCTTCTGCTATAACTCCATCCTGTTTAATTAAAGCCTGTTTGGACATATTGTTTTTGGGAGCGCAAAGATATAGGGATGAGATTGAAAAAATGAAAAACCTCCTGACTATTTTTCAGGAGGTTAGAAAATATCTTCACATCTTATACCCATAAGGCCAAAACTTTGGCGGTCAGGGCATCTCAAGATGAATTTTGGTCATATTCAGATGCAGATTTTGCAATTGATGAACACCAATTGGCACACCAAAGTGGCGGCGATCTTCCCGGTACCACATTTCAATATTGGAGAAATCGCCTTTACGGGGTGTAACCAAACGAAAAGAATCTTTTTTGTACTTTACTCCACCATCTGATTCTTCTTTTGTAAAACCCAATTTCAGAAGTTGATTTTCATCCAATGAAAGGGAATTCATTTCTTCTGGTTTATACCAAAATTCCTGAACTCCATTATTTACCAAAGCCTGATTTTCTTCGTGACTGATGCTTACAACAGAACCCTGACGGATAACGCCATCATCGTTTACCATAATTACATCACCGGATTTTAATTCATTAATTTTTAACATAGCAATCATTTTTGATGTTCGAATATAAAAAAAATTAAGACAGTATAAAAGGATTTTAATCAACTTATTTTCCTGTAAATTAAAATAGTCTATGCTTTTAATGCGAATGCAGAGCCATACATAGCCAGCAATTTCTTTAAAAGAAGCTCTGCTTGTGTCGGAAGAAAATAAAGTACCATAGGGAAAAAAAGGGTCTTTTGCAAGACCCCGGTATTATCTAATTAATCAAGCGGTATTTTTTTGGCGTAGCGTGATAGCCATTGTTCGAAATTCATCAATTCAGGATTTAATTGTTTTGAAGCTTTTACATCTCGCAGATTATTCATTTTTTCTTCAAACTCATCGTATATCTGGAACATATTGCCGAGTTCATCTGCTCCCGGAAAACAAAAACTGCGATACACATCTGCAGAAACTTTATTATAAATAACAGGTTCGCCCAACGCTTTACCCATTGCATCTGCCATTTGCTGGCCAGTCAGGTGTTCGCCTGCAACACCAACATATTCGCCGGTATGTGCTTGCGGATTTTTGAAAACTCCATAAGCACATTTTCCGATATCCTCGCTACCGATACCCGCCATCTTTGCATCACCGATGGGTAATGTAAGTGCCAGCTTCCCATCTGCTCCTCTCTTTGGCCCCGCACCGAAATAAATAAAATTGTCCCAGTAAAAAGAAGCATGTAAAAAAGTGGTAGGCACTCCTGCTTCTGTAAATAGTTTATTAGATTCTCCCTTTGCATCAAAATGCGGCACTTTATAAATTTCTTTAAGCGTGGGCATACGGTCATCATGCAACGGCACTAGTTCACGGGTATCTTCCAGTGTGGACCAGATAGCATGTTTTATTACTGCGTCTTTAGCTGCTTTTGCAAAAACAGCTGCCTCTGCTTTTTCCTGCTCAGGAGAAAAATGTGCCCAGAAGAAAGTAACGAAGAAAGCACCGTACGCACCTTCCAGTGCTATATGTACTGACTCTGCATTGCCGAGATCGCCATACACAACTTCCGCACCGAGCTTAGCAAGTTCTTTTGCTTTATCGGAGTTGATATCTCTTGTTACTGCACGGGCAGTAAATTCAGAACTTGGATCGCTGCAAATAGCACGAACCAAACCACCACCCTGTGCACCAGTGGCGCCAAATACTGTAATAATTTTTTTTGCTGCCATAGAATTAAAAATATTTAATGACCATGAATAATAAGACCGGCCAGAACAGGACCAATCCGGGTACGATAAAATTAAAACAGATTATGATAATAAAAGTTCAAACATGAAAAAATTCCGGATATCGAATCTGCGCTTTAAAATGAAATATTTAAAAATACCTTTCAGGTGGCCGAAATTAATAATCCTTTGAGGAGGGGAGCAAGTGTGAGTCTGAAAAAATAAAAATGTTGGTCAGGCGACCAACAACTTCGGGTCCAAATTATTTTTTTGTGAACTGCTTATTCTATATAATAGATGACGGTAACAGCCCCCTTATCTGTAAAATATTAAAGCTATAACCTTACCATTTTTAAAAGAAGTAAGCAACTTATTTGTGATTGAAATATATTTGGAAAAAAGTTTTAAAATCTTTCTTTACTAATTAATTTTATTTTATGAAATATATTTCATTGTTCATCTTGTACCTGTTCATTTCATTGATCTGCGATGCACAAACAGATAATAAATTAATAATTGGGAAAGCAGATAGTGTCTATTCCACTATACTGAAAGAAAAAAGAAAGGTTTGGGTATACACTCCAAATTTGAAAACAGGTGTGCAAAATCCTGGTCAGCGTTATCCTGTAGTTTACCTGCTCGATGGTGAAGGTCATTTTGAATCTGTAGTTGGTATGATACAGCAACTAAGCCAGGTAAATGGTAATACGATTGTTCCGGAAATGATCATTGTTGGTATTCCAAATACTGACAGGACAAGGGATCTTACACCAACACATATAGTAAGCGACCCGCCAATGATGGACAGTGGTTTTTCAGTAAATACCGGGGGCGGTGAAAATTTTGCAACCTTCCTTGAGAAAGAACTGATGCCGCATATTGATTCAATTTATCCCACACAACCTTTCAGAGTATTGATAGGTCACTCATTTGGCGGCCTGGCAGTAATGAATATTATTACAAACCATACTAAGCTGTTTAATGCTTATATAGCTATAGACCCAAGTATGTGGTATGATAAAGAACAGTTTTTAAAAGCCACACAGAAGAAACTTGCAACACAAAAATATAATGGTACAAGTTTGTATATAGGCATTGCCAATACTCTGGCGGAAGGAATGACACTGGAGAAAATGAAAAAAGATACTACTGTTGATACAAGGCATATCCGTTCCATTTTTGCAATAGATAAATTTATTAAGTCCAATCCGAAAAACGGGTTGAATTATAACAGTAAATATTATGCAGATGATGATCATGGTTCTGTTCCGCTTATCAGTGAATATGATGGACTGCGTTTTATTTTTAGTTGGTACCGTTTTAAGTTTACCACTGCAGATTTTATGGGCCCGGGCATTGAAATAGTTCAGAAAATGAAACAGCATTACCAAAAAGTATCAAAAGAATTTGGTTATAAAGTTTCTCCACCTGAAATGATGATAAACGGTTTGGGCTACAATTCGCTTTCTCTTAAACAATATGCAAAAGCCGCTGCTTTATTTGAAATGAATATTGAAAACTATCCCGAAAATGGCAATGTGTATGATTCGTATGCAGATGTTTTAGTTGCCCAAAAAGATACGATTAAAGCAATAGCCAATTACCAGAAAGCATTTGAAAAAACAAAAAGCGAAGAAACCAAACAAAAAATAGATCAACTGCAGGGCAAAGCAACATTTACACTAACTGCAAAAGAATTGGAAAAATATGTTGGTGCTTTTGAATTTGAAGCTATTCCTCTCATCGCTACAATCAGTATAAAAAATAATGCGCTTTGGGTATTTGCACCTGGCCAGGGAGATTTCGAGCTGGTGCCTTTGTCACTCAATGCTTTTACCATAAAAGGAATGTCAGGCTATAAAATACAGTTTGAAATGGATGGTGATAAACCGGTTGGTCTTACATCTACACAACCAAACGGAACATTTAAGGCACATGTAAAAAATTAAGAAAGCTTTTAGCTGTTAGCTAACAGCTAAAAGTTACTCCGCCCAACTCATAACATAATCCCTGTTCTCAATATCAAGTGCATGCTTAGTTAGCATCAACGGACGAAATGTATCTACCATCACGGCGAGTTCTTTTGTTTCTTTTGCGCCAATACTTTTTTCAACAGCACCCGGGTGTGGACCATGCGGAATACCTGCGGGATGTAAGGTTATCATTCCTTTCGTTACATTTTTGCGACTCATAAATTCCCCTTCCACATAATACAACACTTCATCGCTGTCAATATTACTGTGATTGTATGGAGCAGGTATCGCATTGGGATGATAATCGTACATACGGGGAACAAATGAACAAACTACAAACGTACTGGTTTCAAAAGTCTGGTGAATAGG
>JANOFP010000113.1:0-6898 GCA_031413675.1 Bacteroidota bacterium | reverse complement strand
AATCGCTTTATCTGCATTAGCTTTTATTTCTTTTACAGCTTTCACCCTTTCATTTCCACTTTCCGTTAACGCCTTTCTTCCCATTGCTACTGATAAAGCATAATAACCATCTGCAGCCTTCGGATTTACTTTAATAGCAGTCTCTGCATAAATTTTTCCGGCTTTGAAGTAATCTGCTTTTTTTTCTTTTGTGGGTTGCCGGTTACCCACTCTGCTGCAAAGCTCACTGCATTTCCAAAGGGCATAATAATTACGAGCATCAATTTTTAATACCTGGGCAAATGTCTGAAAAGCTGCTGTTTCATTTAAGGCAGTTTCCAAACTATCGGCTTTCTTAATTAATGTATTTATATCTTGAGCAGAGATAAGCCAACTATTTGCAAGCAGAAAAAAGAATAGAATTAATTTCTTCATGTAGAATTCAGTATGTTTTCTTATATGTTACGGATGTACTGCCGATAAAGTTAAGGATGGGAGCATTGAGTTTAGCAACGCTCATGTTAATTTCTTTTACAAATTGAAACTCCTGATGTATTATTTCTGCAAGCTCCATTAAAAGTGTTTCTAATAACTGACGGGGATTTTTCATTTCCGCTTTTACCAATTCATAAAGTTTTACATAATTAACCGTTTCATTTAAATTTGTGATCATTGCTTCGGCTTCCCAGCTCACAGATAAATTAAATTCGTAATCATTGCCTGCTTTTTTTTCTTCCTCATACAATCCATGAAAGGCATGGAAATGAACATTTTTTAATTCTACTATTATCATTCTTTTTATTTACTGTTAGAAAGTTTAGGAGTGGTATGTACTTTAATATGAAACGTTTTGAATGTGCTTGCTAATCGATTAAGCTTTTTAATCTTTTCAAACTAGTGAATTCCTTTTTCGGCAAGATACCGCTCTGCATCCAACGCAGCCATACAACCTGTACCAGCAGCTGTTACAGCCTGTCGGTAAATTTTATCCTGCACATCACCGCTGGCAAATACAGCTTCTACGTTCGTTCTGGTACTACCGGGAATGGTTTTGATATATCCAGCATCATCCATCTCAATAAATTCTTTAAAGATTTCTGAATTTGGCTGATGGCCTATTGCTACAAAAAATCCGGTTATTGGAATTTCAGTTTTCTCACCGCTCTGTATATTTTTTATTCTTACTGCAGTCACATGTTTGTCTCCTAATATTTCATCAGTTTCTGTATGCCAATAAATTTTAATATTTGCCGTATTTAATACTCTATCCGCCATAACCTTTGATGCCCTCATTTCACCTTTTCGTATAAACATGTGAACAGTAGTGCAAAGTTTTGATAAATACAATGCTTCCTCCGCTGCTGTATCACCTGCTCCAACAATTGCCACTTCTTTTCCCCGAAAGAAAAAACCATCACATACTGCACATGCACTTACCCCATACCCATTCAGCCTTTGTTCGCTTTCAATCCCCAGCCATTTTGCAGAAGCACCTGTGGAAATAATTACTGAATGTGCCGCAATTATTTTTTCATCATCAATCCAAACCTTATGAGGTAAAGTTGAAAAATCAACTTTGGTTGCAATACCAAACCGAATATCGGCTCCCATTCTTGCAGCTTGTTTTTCAAAATCCACCATCATTTCCGGCCCCTGAATTCCATTTGCATAACCGGGATAGTTTTCCACCTCGGTTGTAATAGTTAATTGCCCCCCAGGCTGAATACCCTGATACAATACAGGTTTTAAATTTGCTCTTGATGCATAGATAGCAGCTGTATATCCTGCCGGACCTGAACCAATAATCAAACAATTCACCGTTTCACTTGCTGTTGTCTCCATATTCAACTGTTTATTTTATTGGCAAATTTACAATTTAATGATTTAAGTCATTGTTCAATACACGACAGTTTGAAAACTAGGGAAAAATATTAATCCCTGATGATAATTGTTTTGAACTGCGAAGCATAACCACCAAAATAACCAAGAGCACCATTGTTGATATTGCCTGATACTTTTGTTGGTGAAGAAAATGGATTTCCAATTGTAGCGTAAGTATATTCCATCGTACGCCAAAAATCGTAAGTTGTTTTATCAATGTTACACAACTTCAATGTAACCGTGTCCATTTTATTAAAATAAGAGAACCCATCATTTCGGGGAAGATTCCGGTCAACACCTCTTTCTACTTCGACAGAATAAGTGCTGCCATCAATTACCTGATCATCAAAAACAGAATTTAGTCCGGGGTAAAATTGCTCATTGTTGCGTTTGGTGAAGTAACGGGCATAATCACCAAATCCGGGTGGGTCAGTTGCTTTTACCATCAATGCCCTTTTATTTGGATCAAAAAAACCGGGTATAGTTCTTGCCCAAAGCGAATCAATTCTTTTTGTAATATTTGGTATCGTAGTGGCGGCTAAATATATTTTATTGCTTACTGTTATACTCAAAGAATATCGCTTATTCAATTCTCCTTTGAAAGCGGTAGCAAGATTGGATGAATCAACAGAATAATAAAATAAAGTATAACCTGCAGATAATGGAATGCTATATTCTTTCAGCAAATGCGTTTTTGTTCCATTTGTAATGGAGACCGTCGCATTATGAACAAAACTGTTTTGAATTTGGTTTAAATCCAAGGTTGAAAAATAATTCAAACTGTTGCTAAGTAATACAATTGGATAGGTATCATTTTCTATTGTTGCCTCTACAACCAATTTTGGTTCTGGATTTTTTATATCAAATTCTACTGTTTTCTCGCAGGAGATTAATAAAAAAATTAATAAGCAGGATAAAATAAATTTTAGAATTTTCACCTCTCAAAGTTAATAAACAATCGCTTTCAATTTTATTTCAATATAAAACAAAACAGTCCTGACTGTAACGTCAGGACTGTTTTTTTAAAAACCCACCAATTTGGTTTTTAGTTACTATCCACCGGGTGAACAATACTATTTTTAACCTAAATAAGCTTTTAATGCGCTGCTATATCTGGCTTTTTGTAAACGTTTAATTGCTCTTTCTTTAATCTGGCGAATACGTTCTTTTGTAAGATCATATTTGTGACCAATCTGTTCGATTGTTACACCGTTCTCACCATCCAAACCAAAATATGCGTTTACAATTTCAGCTTCGCGGGGAGAAAGTGATTTTAATACCCGGCGTATTTCATTTCTCAATGAATCTTTCATAACATCTTCATCCGTATCATCACTTCCTTCCAGTAAGTCACCCATTGCTACGTCTTCTGCTTCATGAACCGGCGCATCTAATGAAGTATGGCGTGTATTACTTTGGAAAATGTTGTTGATTTCTGTTTCACTCATTTCCAGAATTTCTGCCAACTCTTCTGTAGAAGGTTCCCTTTCATGCTCCTGCTCAAAAGCCATATAGGCTTTGTTTGCTTTGTTGTAAGTACCGATTTTGTTTTGGGGTAAACGAACCAAACGACCCTGCTCGGCTAATGCCTGCAGAATTGATTGACGAATCCACCAAACAGCGTAAGAAATAAATTTGAACCCTTTTGTTTCATCAAAGCGTTGTGCAGCTTTAATCAAACCAAGATTGCCCTCGTTAATTAAATCACTAAGTGACAAGCCCTGATGTTGATATTGTTTTGCAACTGATACCACAAAACGAAGGTTTGCCTGAACTAATTTGTCTAATGCCCGCTGGTCGCCCATCTTGATTCTTTGAGCCAGTGTTGTTTCCTCTTCGGGAGTGATCATTGGAATTTTAGAAATTTCCTGTAGATACTTTTCAACGGCTTGAGAATCACGATTGGTGATCTGGGTAGCAATTTTAAGCTGCCTCATAATTTAAATCCTCTCTTTTTTTTAAATAACGAAATTTTGCTTAGGCTGGTTCAAAGGATGTTGCAAAATGTAAGTTAAGAGTACCGTCCAGGGTACAGCTGCAAAAATACATTGCACTTGTCGTTTCTCATAGCGTTTGGGGATAAAATTTAAAAGCCCAAGAATTCGGGAACGATTGCAGGAATTTTAATCGCCTAGAACCCTTACTGGTAAAGGTTTTTATTTTGTTCTTGATTTTAAATATTTTTCCGGTAAAATGTTAAAAACCCGGCATACTAAGCAAATTTCTATCCTTTGGCTACAGTTTTTTTATTCGTTAGTATAAAACAAATAGCAGCACCTGCAACAATCATCATCACCGAAATGATTTCTGCTTGTGTTACTTGGATTCCAAAATAGTTCATTTGAATATTCACTCTTATTTTTTCAATAAAGAACCGTTCCAAACCAACCAATATCAGATAAAACCCAAATAGAGTTCCAGGAGTTTTGAATCGTTTTCTTATTCCCCATAAAACTAAGAATAGCAAAGAACATAGTATGGTTTCATAAAAAGGGGTTGGAAAAACGGGTGATGGCAATTGATTACAATATTTATCCTTACAATCATTCATGCTTACACCATCCTCATTTACATTATGCGGGTAATTATAAGCAAAAAACCAATTGGGTAAAAAACTCAGGCTTTTTGGTTTTTGAAAATAGGTTGAAGGCACGTTAGATAGATTATCGAAACGTTGAACAAAATAGGTTGTATTTGATTTCAATGTTGAATCAAAATTGCCTGGAGCTGCTAAAACTATTTTCGATTCTTTATTTAGCGTATAGGCTGAATTATAAATGCCCCAGTCACCATCGCCAGCCATTTGACAACCGATTCTTCCAATTGCATATGCAAGCATTAATGCGGGTGCTGCTGCATCATTCAAATGCCAGAATCTAATTTTATGTTTTCTCGCATACCACCATATAGCAAGTGATGCACAAATTAAACCACCATACCAGGTAAGCCCCGACGGAGAGAAAATATAGGAAGAAGGTTTATTTAAAAAATCACTCCAGTTTTCAAAAATGTCAAACAGTTTAGCACCTAATAATCCAAAAACTAATGCAAGTATAGTGATCTCCCCTACTCTATCCTGTGGCCAAATCCGCACAGTTCTTTTTTCAGGTTTGGGTAACCAATTTTTCTTTTTTTCCCACCATTTTAACCCTGCAAATAAGAGTCCTAAAGCGATACCGGCAAGCCAACTACCATTCAATGAAAAAATAAATGCCTGCGGGTCATTGGTAACAGAATTTTTTAAAATAAATAAAGCAAGAATTTTATATCCGAGGAAAAAACCCAATAAAAAATTTAATATTAAATCGCTCAATTTTGCCGGCTCGCCAACCATAATCTGCATATCTGTTGAATGAAATAACCCCTGGCTGCTTTTGCGTTGCAATTCTTTTGAAAGAACTAATGCGGCAATAATAAATGCAATGGCAACAAAAAATCCAAAAGAATTTACAAAACGGAGATTATCAATTTCGATATTAAATAAATCTTTGAAGACGTAGTAAAGATTTGGATACATTAATTACAGAGTTTAATTGAAGGCGAATATACAAATGAAATTTATTCACTCGGGATTTAATAAAAACAAAAACCCCTTCCATTTTCAAGAAAGAGGTTCAGAAAAATTTTGCACCTGTTAATTACAATACTCATCAAAAGCTCCGGTAAGATTATTTGCTATTGCCTGAGCAGAACGACCTTCAATCTGATGACGTTCTATAAAATGAACAAGTTTTCCATCTTTAAATAATGCAATTGAAGGTGATGAAGGAGGAAATGGCAATAGATGTTCTCTTAATTTTTTTATTGCATCCACATCAAACCCTGCAAAACTGGTAGTAAGAAAATCGGGTTTCTTAACTGCGTTCGTTACGGCCATTAATACCCCCGGGCGGGCAGTACCTGCCGAGCAACCACATACTGAATTAACCATTACCAGTGTGGTTCCTTTTTTGGCTAATTGACTTTCTACCTGATCCGAATTAAGCATTTCTTCAAACCCATTTTCCGTTAATTCTTCTTTCATCGGGATAACTATTTCTGCTGGATACATAATGTATTTTTTTGTTTTAAGTGATTTCGCCACAAAAGTAAATGAATATGTAGTACTGATTGATCATCAGAAACACTGTCAGTAAGATATTCCTCATATCGGAAATTTTGTCGTTAAGAAAAACCAAATTCAATCAGAATGGCGTATATAATTGTAATGGTTTGCTATTTGAGATATGGGATAGGTCAAAACAATTTTTAAAATAAAAACAAAATAATTATGACCTACACAAAATTCACAAGGCAACCATTTGAAAAAAGCTTCAATACAATTCTGGAAGATCTTTTTACTGAGATCCCTGATTTTTTAAAAAATGAAATTAACAAAACAGATTGGAAGGGATCGGTTCCTGTAAACGTCAAAGAAACAGAAAAAGCATTCGAATTAGAAGTAATAGCTCCCGGATTTACCAAAGAAGATTTCAAGATTAACCTGGAGAATAATCTTCTTACTGTTTCGGTAGAAAAGAAAGAAGAAATAAAAGCAGATGGCGAAAAGCAAATCAGGAACGAGTATAATTTTAAATCTTTTAAGAGATCTTTTACAATTGATGAAAAAATAGATGCAACGAAAACAGATGCTTCTTACATCAATGGAGTATTAAGATTAAACTTTCCGAAGAAAGTAGAAGTCAGAGGAACAGCAACAGAAATTAAAATACAATAGTTCTCTATAAAATTTTTCTCATAAGCAGTTGGTTTTGGTTTAAACCCTTCGTTTCCACGAGGGGTTTTCTTTATTACAGCCCCTGCCCCTTAAATCTCCGCCGTTGGCGGAGGACTTTAGAGAACTAAGTTTTAATTGCTCATAAATTACTTGAAAAGGTGGAATTTGAACTTTACTCAATTCTATAAATAAAAAAATATTTTTAACCTCTGATTACTGGTTGCAGATTGGTTACTGATTACATCCTTGTTTTCTTCTTGTATCAATCAGGTATTGAATTTTCCAAGCCCCTTTGATTTTTACCAGTTGAAATGAATTTGC
>JANOFP010000112.1:0-6834 GCA_031413675.1 Bacteroidota bacterium | reverse complement strand
TCGATTTGCGCGAGATGGGCGTCAAGCTGCGTACTGCACGCTGCACATCGGGCTGGATACGTTCCAACCAGTCAAGGTCGAAGACCTCGATCAGCACCCGATGCACAGTGAGCGCACGATTCTGACCGCAGACGATGCGCGCCTGATCAATGAGGCGAAGCTGGCGGGTGGACGCATCATTGCCGTGGGCACGACCAGCGTGCGCGTGCTCGAAACCGCCGCGCTGAGAGCCGCCGGAGCTTTCTGAAAATCAATGAGCTATTAAAAACTTAGTTGCGAAGGGGAGGATCGAACTCCCGACCTTTGGGTTATGAGCCCAACGAGCTACCGCTGCTCTACTTCGCGATGTGGGGTGCAAATGTAGTGGCTTAAGCCCTTTATACCAAATAAAAAACCATCTCACTTAATAAGATGGTTTCGTATGCTGATAATATTTTTTATGTATTATCCTTTCGATACACCGCTTGCACCACTTGTTTTTATATCCCGTATCAATCCTGTGCCTCTATACTTTACATCACTTGCACCGCTTGCCTTTGCAGACAGCTCTTTATTCACTGTAATTTTTACACCGCTTGCACCATTTACATCTACATCACAGTACTGGGCAATAAAATCATAGCCTTTAAAATCACTTGCACCGCTTGCATTTATAATTAGATTGGTAACCGAACCTTTTGCAGTGATATCAGATGCTCCACTCATATTCACATCTAACTTCTGTAATTCAAATTCACCATTTATATCACTGGCCCCTGATAAAACAATTTTAAGTTCATCAGCTTTCACTAATCCCTGGAAAAAAATATCGCAGGCACCTGAGACATCAAACCGGTCAATTTTTTTAAATGAAATGTAGGCTTTCAGTTTCATGTTATTGTTATTCCATTTTTTCATCCAGCTGCCTTTCTTCATACCAATTACCAATGTACCATTCTCTACTTTTATTTCTATTTCATCCATGTATTTCTTTTCAGATGCACTTACGGCCACACTCTCCTCATTGCTCTGTGTAATGTACACATCGAATGAACTGGAAATTTTTATAGCATGAAAATTTTTTGCCTCACGTACTTCTGCATTCGGATCATTTATTTTTTGAGCAAATGCAACTGTCGTAAATAAAACAACAGATAACAAGCTTATTATTTTTTTCATTTTATTAAATTTAAAATTGATTGATACTAACCCCGGCTCACCTTTGCTCCCGTATTGGTTCTTAGTTCACGAATACCTGCGTTACCTTTATATTTCACAAATCCGCCTGTGTTTCCTCTTACATTTAATTCTTTATTTACATAAATATAAATGCCTGCACCCGTACTAACTCTTACTTCACAATTTTCGGTCTTCAATTCATACCCTTGAAACATACTTCCGGTGTCTCCATTTACATCCAGCTTATCAGCAGAGCCTGAGAAATGAATTTCAGAACCTGTAGTTTGGCTTACTTCCAAAGCATCTACATCTATCATGCCTTTAACAACTGCCCCCGTATTCACATTCATCATTAAATTTGAAGCTTTTAATGTCCCCTTTATTTGTACCTGAGCACCTGTTGATACATTTAATTTATTAATCGTTTTAATTGAAACATAAGCTCTCAGGTCTTTGTTTTCACCTTTCTTATTAATTGCACCCAATTTAGGTTCATAATAAATTTTCAAAACGCCATTTACTACATTTGTAACTATCTTATCCCGGAACTCAGTGGCAGCTGCACTCACAGCCACATCCTCTGTTTCGCCTTGAGTTAGAATGAGTTTTATTCCGGTTGCCACATCAATTCCAGAATAGCCACTCACATTTCTTTTTTCAGCATTTACATCATTTATGGCTTCCTGGCCAACTATTCGGGAAAATGATGCTGTAAGTAATAAAATAGAGAAGAAATATTTTTTCATATCATTTGATTTCTTTCTAATACGAATTTCATTGAATAAAGGTTACTGAGAGTTAAAAATAATTTTCCCGTACTTTTGTTTCGTTCTTTTAAAAAGCAATTGCTTTTAAATTCATTGTTTCCCGGGGTGTCCATTATTTACAGGACTGAGAAATACCCGTAGAACCTGATCAGGGTAATGCCTGCGAAGGGAAGGATGTCAGCTTTATTTCCTTTCTCCACAGCATTTCCCACTTTATTTATTTTAACCACTTCCGCTATCTAGTGGAATAAACAATTTTGGAAATGAAGAGGACTATTTTTTTTATTATCCCAGTTTTTATGGTTCATCTTGCTATTAGCCAGGAAAAAGCAAACAAGGCTGATAGTTTTTATGTTCACACACCGGTAGAAATAAGAGCTATCCGAGCCGGAGAAAATTCGCCTTTTACCAAAACAAATATTTCAAAAGCAACATTGGAAAAAATCAATACCGGAGTTGACATTCCCTTTTTATTAAATCAAACACCTTCCGTTGTGGTAAATGCAGATGCCGGAAATGGTGTTGGTTATACCGGAATCCGAATTCGCGGTACAGATGCTTCAAGAATAAATATTACACTGAATGGAATTCCTTTTAATGACCCTGAAAGCCAGGGAACCTTTTTTGTAAACCTCCCTGATTTTAATTCATCAGTTGGCAGTGTTCAGATACAACGAGGTGTGGGCACCTCATCCAATGGTACAGGTGCATTCGGTGCATCCATCAATTTTAGCAGCAACGAAAAAAATGAAGACTCCTATTTAGAATTTAATAATTCAGTGGGTTCATTTAATACCTGGAAAAACACCTTGAAAGCAGGTACCGGAATTATCAAAAAACATTTTTCTGCCGATTTCCGTATTTCAAGAATAAGCAGCGATGGGTTTATTGACAGAGCAAGCAGTAAATTGAAGTCACTTTATTTCTCCACTGCCTGGTTCAATACAAAATCTTCGTTGCGTTTGAATATTTTTACTGGTAATGAAAAAACGTATCAGGCATGGTATGGCATTTCAGAATCAGATTTAAAAGCTGGAAACAGAAAAATAAACTATGCCGGCACCGAAAAAACAGGAGAGCCTTATGATAACGAAACTGACAACTACAAACAGAATCATTATCAACTTTTTTTTAATCATCAATTCAATAATAAAATAAACTTCAATACAGCTTTGTTTTATATAAAAGGAAAAGGATACTATGAGCAGTACAAAGCCAATGAAGATTATGCAGATTATGGATTGCCATATCCAAACAATTCCATCACCACATCAGATATGGTAAGGCAACTATGGCTTGACAATGATTATTATGGAAATATTTTTTCCTTTAATTACAAAAATAAAATTACTGACATTACACTAGGTGGTTCTGTAAACCGCTATGAAGGTTTGCATTTTGGAAAAGTAATTTGGGCCGAAAAAGGTTTAACTGCAGTCAAGAATTGGTATAACCTCAATGCAAATAAAAATGATTTTACTGTTTATCTGAAAGAACAAATTCATTTCGCCACCAATTGGCATTTGTTTTATGATTTACAATACCGGAACGTAAATTATACCATCAATGGCTTTAGAAACAACCCCGCATTAGTTATGGATACCCATTTCAATTTCTTTAATCCAAAAGTGGGTATCAACTATGCAAAAAATAACTGGAAAGGATATTTTTCGTATGCGGTAGCGCATAAAGAACCTAACCGGGACGATTTTGAAACAGAGCTTAATCAACAACCCAAATCAGAAAGCTTATATGACTGGGAAGCTGGAGCTGAATTGGTAAAACTAAAATGGAATGTATCTGCAACCTTGTATTACATGAAGTATAAAGACCAGTTAGTTTTAACCGGGAAAATAAATGATGTAGGTGCCTATACAAGAACAAATATTCCGAAAAGTTACCGGGCTGGTATAGAAATACAGGGATCGGTTAAATTTAATTCATGGTTCAATGCAATGGCAAATATTGCTATCAGCAAAAACAAGGTTTTAAATTTTACAGAGTTTATTGACGATTACGATAACGGTGGCCAAAAAACAAAAACATACTCAACTTCAGATATTGCTCTCTCCCCAGGTATTGTGGCAGGTGGCTCATTCAATTTTATTCCATATAAAAATTTTGAAATCAGTTTGCCATTCAAAAACGTAGGCAAACAATACCTTGACAATACATCAAATAAAAACCGAATGCTGAATCCTTTTTTTGTGCAGGACTTTAGAACTATCTATACTTTTGCAAATAAAAAGAAAGGGAAAATCGATTTTATATTCCAGGTAAATAATCTGTTTGGTAAAAGATATGAACCAAATGGATATACTTTTAGTTATATCTACGGAGGAGAACAAACAACTGAGAATTATTATTTCCCAATGGCAGGAAGAAATTTTATGATCTCGGTGAATGTGAAGCTGTAAATAGTGAATAGTGAATAAGAAATTCAGTGTATCCAGATTAGAATTTTTAAACTTTTAAACAATTGAACATATTATCTAATCCTGGCCTGCCAATCCAGTACACCTCCCAAAACATTCACTGTATTTTTAAACCCTAACGTTTCAAGAAATAGACAAGCTGTTACACTTCGTTTACCACTCCGGCAATGAACAATTACTTCTTCTTCTTTCATATCATCTAACTCATCGGCCTGCATAGATGTAATTTTCCCCAGCGGAACTAACTGGCCGCCGATATTAAATTCTGCATATTCATCAGGTTCCCGGCAATCAATAAGATTTATTTTTCTTCCCAAATCCATTTTTGCCTTCAATTCTTCAACGGTAATATTTTGCATAAATAAATTTTAAAGAGGTTCTAATTGTATCTTGGTAGAGTCTGTTACAGGTTTATTGACTCCCAAAAAAACGGTTATCATTTGTCCAGTTCTTATTTTCAATCTTTTTCCTCCATCATCAAAACGGTCAGGCTCTTGCCGGTAAATATAAGCATTGAGTGTATCTGTTACTCCCGCATCAACAATTGGCAACACAACCAGTCCATTTGATTCCAAAACATCTTTGGCTTGGCTAAAAGTCATCCCACTCAATCCCGGAACAGAAAATTCTTCTTCACCCACACCGCTTCCCAACACAAAATCGATTGTACTTCCCATCCTGATCTTTGTACCCGGTGCAATGGATGATCCATTAAACAATTGCTCCAATACTGAGTTGCGGGCAAAATCTGATTTAAACGAGGTGTCACCGAATTTTAAATTATTATTTTTTAAAACCAATTCGGCACTTCGAAAACTATAACCCACTAAATTGGGCATTTCAATCATGGGCGGTACAATCCGGTTTACGGTTATATAAACATTGCGATTTACTTTTACCACCGCATCGCCTTCCGGAAATTGTTTTAGTACTGTAAATTTTGCAACGGTATCAACATAAACTGAATCCTGAACCACAATATCAAATCCTTGTTTCTTTAAAAGAATAACTGCGTCATCAAAATTTTTTCCAACTACGGAGGGTACTGTTCTTGACTTTCCATGATTGGTAAGCCAATTGAGCGATAAAATAAAAACAGAAAACAATCCAATGCCAATTAATATTCCAATCAGAATATTAAGCCAAAGCGGACGGTGAGTGATAAATTTCAGCACGGTGTTTA
The DNA here is from genome assembly GCA_031413675.1 of Bacteroidota bacterium. Lineage (GTDB taxonomy): Bacteria > Bacteroidota > Bacteroidia > Chitinophagales > Chitinophagaceae > VBAR01. The sequence continues at coordinate 1,291 of JANOFP010000112.1, read as the reverse complement.
TTTATATTTTAAATTATTTCTTCTACCAGTTTTGAATAAAAATCTTTCAGATCCCAACCCAACGAACGAACTTGTTGGGGGATAATACTCATATCCGTTTGACCGGGAATAGTATTTACTTCCAGCATAAACGGAACATCCATTTCTTTATTATAAATAAAATCAATCCGAACCACGCCACGACAATTTAATACGGCATAAATTTTTTGCGCAGCTTCCCGTATTTTATTTGCTGAAGCAGCATCAATATCTGCAGGTGTCTGTTCCGATGATTTGCCCTGGTATTTTGCTTCAAAGTCAAAAAAATCTTTTTCTGTCATTACTTCTGTAATGGGTAATACAGTAATTGTTCCTTTCGATTTAAAAACACCAACTGTAAATTCTCTGCCCTCAATCATTTGTTCTATCAACACCTGATCATCTTCTTTAAACGCTTTTTCAATGGCTTCTTCCAGGTCTTCTGCCTTATGCACTTTACTCATACCAATACTACTACCACCATTATTAGGTTTTACAAAAACCGGCAGTGTAAGTTTTTTTAGTATATCTGAACAATTAAAAGAAGTATGTTTAAATAAATGAACTGATTCTGCCACATTGATGCCTCCCATTTTTGCAACCGCTACAGTGTATCTTTTATTAAATGTAATGGCAGAGGTGGCCGCATCGCAACTGGTATAAGGAATTTTTAATGTATCAAAATAACCCTGCAATTTTCCATCCTCGCCGGGTGTACCATGCATACCGATAAACACGGCATCAAAATTTATTTTAGCTCCATTGACGTTCAATGAAAAATCATTTTTATCAATCTCAGTTTTAGAACCATCCGCCAAATCATAAAACCAGCCAGCGGGGTTTATATCAATTTTATAAACATCAAATTTTTCACGGTCAAGATTTTTATCAATCGTGACGGCACTTTTATAAGAGATGACTGCTTCACCGGAAAATCCACCGGTTACAAGGGCTATGCATTTCTTCATTCGGAGCTTTTGATTTTAGAAATACAAATATTCACTAAAAAACCAAGAAAGGGAAAATTGAAATGCTAAAAAAAGATTTATTTATTGAAAGATACTAGTTACCCCCTTTAGGGGATTGGGGCATAAGAAAGGTGAAGACTGTATTGCCCTCACCTTTTTACTGACGGAACATATCACCCGCCATTTTAATCGCAGCGAAACGCTGCTAGTATATAAAAAACCTTTTCATAAAGTTATGCTGCTTTTTAAAAAAAACTTCCAAAGGTTATTAATTTTCTGCACAACTTTTCCCTCCTCAAGGGGAC
>JANOFP010000111.1:0-1742 GCA_031413675.1 Bacteroidota bacterium | reverse complement strand
ATCTTTTCAACGGATGGAGCAGCAGGTTGGCAATTATATGCGCCCAATCAAATGCCGGGTGGTGTAAAAGCAGTTGATCTTATTATTAAAGATTCCTCAATAACATTCAGTAATCAATTATAAAGGAGGATTAATGAGTCAATTCTGGTTACATAAACTCCTTAATATCTCTCATAATCTGCAATGCGATATTATTAGCGGTTGTTTCAAAATCACTTTCTGAATAAATACGGATGATCGGTTCGGTATTCGATGTACGAAGGTGTACCCAGTCCGTATCAAATTCTATCTTCAATCCATCATCTGTATTGATGGGTTGTTTTTTGTATTTCTTTTTGATTTTTTCAAATATGGATTTTACATCAAAGCCATTATTGAGTTCAATTTTATTTTTTGAAATAAAATAATCAGGATAGGTGGCACGCAGTGATTTGATTCCTTTTTTATGGTTTGCCAGGTGACTTAAAAATAATCCGATACCAATCAGTGCATCACGTCCATAGTGAAAATCAGGGACAATAATGCCGCCATTGCCTTCGCCACCAATCACAGCATTTATCTCTTTCATTTTCTTTACTACATTCACCTCTCCCACTGCCGATGGAAAATATTCGCCGCCATGTTTAATTGTAATTTCTTTTAAGGCTTTTGTACTGCTCATATTACTTACCGCATTGCCTTTTCTTTTACTTAAAATATAATCAGCAACAGCCACTAACGTATATTCCTCACCAAACATAGCCCCGTCTTCACAAACAAAACAAAGGCGGTCTACATCCGGGTCAACTGCAATTCCCAGATCGGCTTTTTGCTTTACCACTTCATTACTCAATTCTCTAAGATGTTGCGGTAAGGGTTCGGGATTATGTGCAAACTTTCCATTCACTTCACCATTTAAAACAATCACATCATTTACGCCTAATGCTTTTAACAAGGCAGGAACGTATGTTGCACCCGTTGAGTTAACAGCATCCACCACCACTTTAAAATTTGCTTTAGCAATTGCTTTTGCATTTACCAACGGATATTTCAAAACAGCATCAATATGTTTTTGTAAATAACTTTCGTCGGTAGTAACTATTCCTAATTTATCAACTGAGCAAAAAGAAAAATTTTCTTTTGCAGCCAATTCTAATAATTTTGCTCCTGTTTCCGCAGAAATAAATTCCCCATCACTATTCAACAACTTAAGTGCATTCCATTCTTTGGGATTATGACTTGCTGTTATTATTATTCCACCATCTGCGTTTTCCATTTTAACTGCCAGTTCCACAGTTGGTGTAGTTGACAATCCCAAATCAATTACATCTATTCCCAAAGCAGTTAGAGTGCTTACTACCAAATCACGAATCATGGCCCCACTTATTCTTCCATCTCTTCCAATTACAATTTTCGCTTTTGATTTATTTTTCGAAATGATAGTTCCGAAAGCTGCGGTAAATTTTACCACATCGCCTGGTGTAAGATTTTCACCAGGCATACCGCCAATTGTTCCCCGTATGCCAGATATACTTTTTATTAATGCCACTAGTGTGTGTTTTTGATTAGGTTGGCAAAAATACGTAAAACAAATTTGCCGCCATCTCTTGCCTGTCCCGATATTTTCGGGAAAGGGTAGAATCAGTTTAATCAAATACTTTTCTCCTTTCAGCCGTTAGCGGTAATCTGAAAATTTGTAAATCACACTACTTACATTTGCCTATGGCAGAGCAGGCATGGTACAAAGACTGGTTTAATTCTCC
>JANOFP010000110.1:0-15850 GCA_031413675.1 Bacteroidota bacterium | reverse complement strand
ATCCAATGCAATACGTGCCGTTTCCAATAATAAATTGAGAACAAGATTGGCATCACGGGAGGGAACTCCTTTATTATAATTTTCAGGATTGGTAAAAAACTCTTCAAACTGATCAACAAGAATAATAAGATTAGCAGCTTCTCTTTTTAATGCAGCTTTTCCTTTATCATCGGACTGATGCCATGCTTTTGAATTTGTATCAATAAATCTTTTTGAATTTTTATAAAGATCAATGATGGCAGAAAAGCCATGATTTAATTCTGACTGTACTGTATAAGCATTGGCTATACCCAACTGCCTGGCAATTGCTTTACATAAATTATGGAAGGGTGTACGTTCCGGTCTGAAATCAGCAACACACCACTGTGTATATTTTGATTTTAAAAAACCTGCTCTTGCATTGGGAACGATACCCGCATAGATCAGTGAAGACTTTCCATCACCCGATGCACCGGTAAGCATTAAGAATTTATTCTTTTGTAGTTGTTGAGTGGCCTGGTCAATATCATCCTCCCTCCCTTTAAAATAAAGTGATTCTTCTTCAGTAAAGGATCTCAACCCTGTGTAAGGACAAATTTGATCTGCTTCGAACATAATGATGGATTACACTTTTTTAATTTGACTTACTATACTCTTTTTTTACTTCCATGGGAATGGTTTCTTTTGGAACTATTGAAGATGTAACCCGTGGTGCCCTGAAATTACGGGCAAGGTTACTTTGAGGATCGCTTTCGCCAACAAGGAACATGGGAGTTGGAGAAGAAGCGCCGCCTACTTGTTTCCATATCTGTTTAATAAATGGAAGTGCCCAATCAGCTGCATATTTAAAATACACAACGGCCAATTTACTTTTTGGAATTTGCTGTGATGACATTTCCCGGTAGGAATCTTCTCCTTCAGGAAGAATGTTCAATGTCTCTACCGGAAACTCCAGGCTCAATTCATCAACAATAACCATGGCTTCTTGTTCATCCTGTTGATTGAAAATAAAATAGATATCCGTGTCCTTGGAATCGTAAACCTTCGCATCCTGTTTCATCATCACCACCCGCATATCATCCACCAGTTGCATGGGCCCCTGGCTGTTGGAGAACATCATATTTCTTGTAATATTATTACGGATATATTTTATAAAATTCTGTTGCGATGGCTTTACTGAACTATCACTATTCGGGGAAAGCCATACAAATACATTAAAGTCAGATCCGGAAGCACCAATTTTATTTTTTGCTTCCATAAACTGATGTTGAGGAAATGAAACTTCTTCATCAGATTCGAAACGTCTTCCAAACTCACCACTTAACATATGCAATGAGCAGACGCATTTTTTCATTTCGTCTGCCGTTTTTTGTTTGAATGTTTCATCATCCGCAGGACAATCAACAGTTGGAAGAACATTAAAACCTGCTTTCTGAAGTATGATAGCCATCTCTTCACGACTTTCTTTAAGATCATTAGAAGTCCATGCTAAATAAATATTGGGCCGCTGCCGGTCTATCACTGCGATTTTTATGGCAGAGGAAATAGAAGTTGCCATTACATTGGGTACAATTTGCCGGGCTGTTGGCTGATAAGCAGGTGCTTCAACTATAGGTCCTTTTTGATTCTGTTTTATTCCGGAAATAATTTCTTTGATGGCATTCGCCAGTTTATTTATCTGGTTGCGGTACATAGGCCGCAAAGTAGTAAGCTGTTTATCATCATCAACAGGACGTAAAGGTCGGTTGACACCTTCCTCCCGATAAATAAAATCGATTGATCGTAATCCTCCTGAAAGTTCAGTTTCCAGTAATTTGACATCATCGTTATCAATATCATGAATCTTCACAGGTATTACCCTTGAAGCTGTATTACCATTGTTCAGTTTAATATTGCTGCCAATGCTATCATTTTTTATTTCATTCTGAAATATCCTGAATTCATTCTTCCATACTGTAGAATTGATATCGCAGTATGTTTGCGAGATAACCGGAATAAATATAAGTGATTTGATTTTTGATTCCGAAGATCCGTCATCCCCTTTGTCTTCAGGATTTTTGTCAAAGAAAATTGTCAGCTTGTCTTTAAGTGTAGCACTTAATTCCTGATTGATCTTTTCAACAAATTCTGAAACCCATCCGTCGTACTTGTTGTCGTTATACCTGTAACTTATATGGATATCGTAATCATAACCCGGCATGATTGATGAGTTGGTCAGTTTCTGGCTCTTTACTTCATCTGGTTCTTTTCCAACGGAAAATATTTTGTAAACCCGGATTGGGTCTTTTACATTTTTCAGATTTTCTACTCTGACAAATTCTGATCGGATATCGTTTTTATTTGAGAGATCTCTTTGAACGGATTCAGAAACAAAAATTCCCGCCGGAGGAGCTAAAACCTGGAGGCGGGAAGCAATATTTACTGCATCGCCAAAAATATCGTCATTCTCAAAAACCACTTCGCCCTGGTGTATGCCGATGCGTAATTGAAAAGCTTTGGAATGAAAACAAGCTTCCTGAATTTTAATTGCAGCATATACTGCACTGCTTACTAAGGGAAAACTCGCCAACACGCCATCTCCCAATTCTTTGATCCAACGGCCACCGAATTCTTCGATAATCGGTTTTTGGATCTCTCTGTTTTTACGGAGCAATTCAAACGCTTTTTGTTCATCATTACCCATCATTGCTGTATAACCGACAATATCAGTAAACATGATGGCTGCGAGTTGGCGGGTTTGTGACATGGGAGAAAATTAGGGAAAAATATTCAATTCAAAAGAAAATTAATCTTTTAACTTCCAAAAAAAAATAATAGAAAATAAAAAAAACATTCCACTTGTAGTACTACTTTCCGATACAGAACTTACTGAAAATATAATCTAACTGGTCGTCGTTTGTTATTTCCCCGGTTATTTCACCTAGGTAAAAAAGGCTTCTGCGAATATCCAACGATAATAAATCACCCGGCAATTTATTATCCAACCCGGTTTTAATATCATTTAGTGATTTACTTACTTCCTTAAGTGAATGATAGTGCCTTGCATTGGTAACAATTGTATTTTCGGTACTCAGGTTGCCTGCCAAAACAATGTCTGTCATTTTTTCTTTTAATACTTCTGTATGTTGGTTCTTTTTTGCAGAAATAAAAACAATATTATTTTCGGAAGCATATTTTCTCCTTGCTACATCCTCGGCTGCCAAATCTGTTTTATTTGCAACAAGCAAAAACTTAATTTCGGCTTTCTGAAAATCTGTAACCTGTTTTTTTAAATCTACAACAGATTCAGAAGTAGAATCAAATATATATAATACAATATCAGCCGTCTTAATTTTTTCCAAACTTCTCTCTACGCCTATTTTTTCTATACTATCAGTAGTATGATGCCGGATGCCTGCGGTGTCAATTAGGCGGAAAAGGATACCATCGATATTTATTATTTCTTCTATTGTATCTCTCGTGGTTCCTGCTATTTCGCTTACGATAGCACGGTTCTCGTTCAATAATGTATTGAGCAAAGTTGATTTACCCGCATTGGGTTTACCTACTATTGCAACTGATACACCATTCTTAATTACATTACCCAGTTGAAATGAGTTTATTAGTTTATCAGTTAATTGAGTTAATTGGTTTATCAGTTCATAAAATTTAGTCCTGTCTGCAAACTCCACATCTTCCTGGCTGAAGTCCAATTCCAGTTCTATTAATGCCGAAAATGTTATTAACTGATCTCTCAATATTTTCAATTCATCTGAAAACCCGCCACGAATAGTATTCAGGGCTGTTCGATGAGATGCAGACGTGTTTGAGGCAATCAGATCGGCCACTGCTTCTGCCTGTGTAAGATCCATTTTACCTTTTAGAAATGCTCTTTGTGTAAACTCACCGGGTTTTGCAAGTCTTGCCCCATATTTAATACATGACTCAATAATTTGCTGTTGTATAAATGGCGAACCATGTGCACTTATTTCTACCACATCTTCGCCGGTATAGGATTTGGGGCCTTTGAATAAAGAAACCACTACCTCATCCAATATCCTATTTTCATCTTTTAAAAAACCAACATGTAAAGTATGTGAGCGTTGATTCAACAAATCTTTAGAAGAAAAAAGTTGATTGATTATTGAAAAGGATTTTGTTCCACTTAATCTGATTACACCAATGGCTCCCACACCCGGCGGAGTAGCCAGTGCAACAATTGTATCATCCCAGCCAGTGAGTTTGTTCATATAGTCAAAGTTAAACGGATTAAAGAGGCTATGAAATAAAAAATCCCTTTAGTAATTACTAAAGGGATTTAAATACTTATAAATTTTTTAAATTACTCGTCTGCTACAATAAAAGTAATAGGTTGCGTATGATAAGAATTCACCGGTCTGCCATTCTGATTACCGGGTTTCCATGGCGGTCCGCTTTTTATAGCTTTGATTGCTTCTTGTTCTATACCATAACCATGATTTGACAATGCAGTTACATTGCTGATATTTCCTTGTCTGTCAACAATAAATTTTACCTGAACTGTATAGGTGCCAACCGGGGCTCCATTATCCGATGCTACGGCTGCATTTAATTTCTTTTCCAGATATTTTTTCCATGCAGGAAAACCGCCCGGAAATGAGGCCTCAATTTCCACTTTTTCAAAAATATGCGAATCGTCTTCCTCTTTCTTTTCTTCCACTACCTGTTTACCTTCATCAATATTTACTACAGAAGGTGCTTCATCTTTAATCCCCTCTTGATTTTGTACATCAATTTTTACATCTTTTAATTCCTCCTGCTCGGGTGGTTTTTCCTCTTCTTTTACTTCCTCATCTTTTTTAATTACAGGAGGAGTAAACTGTTTCATCTCCACTTTTGGCTCAGGTGGCGGCGGTGGTGGTGGTGGTGGTTCTACTTTCTGTTCTTCTTCTTGCTTAATATCTGCTAGATTTATTTCCGTCTTTTTAATTTTTTGGCTACTTGCACTTATTTGAGTTGCAAGAAAAGAAGCTAACAAAGTGAGTAAAGCAACAGCCGCTGTTATCAACAGTGCTTTTGTGATTCGCTTGTTATAAGTCTTACGGAGTTCGTAAGCCCCATAGTCCTTATTCCTGCCCTCAAAAATCAGATCAAGAATATCGGATGACAGAATTTTATTGACTTCCATTTTTTAAAAGTTTTAAATGAGATGCAGATTGTTGCATCTTTCCACAAAAATTATTTTATACCCGAAGTTTCCTCTGTTTTTTTAATCAACTCATTTTCAACAGGAGATATTTTGACTAATGCATATGTAAATACCCTGCAAATAGACATCTCATCAAGAATATCAACTGTGTTTTTGTAAGTTGCTTCTGAATTGGGTTTTATCACTACTACCAGATCTTTTTGTTCGCAAGATTCCTGGGCATCTGATAAAAATTTATCCTCAACATTATTTTTTTTCCAGAGATTTAATTTATCGTTTTCGCAATCAACATTTCTTACATACCTGGAAATTACATCGGCTTTCTTTTTTAAAATAATATCCCGAATTTGTTTGAATGTAGTAACCTTGAAATTATTCTCTGTTGCATCTACTTTTAACTGCCCTTCGTAATAATAAACCTGATTGCTTTTGCCCAGCATAATGGTAAGTGCTCCAGACTCTTTTGCTTTATTTTTTTCTTCCTCTTTATCGGTATCCTTCGGCATGTTCAATTTCAACGTAGTTGGGCTCGACATGGTTGTTGTGAAAATAAAAAAGGTAATCAACAGGAATCCGAGATCAACCATCGGAGTCATATCAATCCGGGTGGAAAGCTTTTTGGCTTTCTTAACCCCTGGTCCTTTTTTATGACCACCGCCTTCGTTACTGGTATCAATACTTGACATAAATGGTTATTTAAATTGTTAAGAATGTTTTTTTACTTACCCTTCGGCTTTTTATTAAATTTATCTAAATCTGAACTAGTAGGCACTCCTTCCAGGGAAGTTATTAACTGGTATTTAAATTCTTCATTTCTTTCCATGGCGCTAACAATTCCTTCCAATGTTGGGAATTTAGATTCACCATCCCCTTTTAAAAGAAAATTTGTCAATTTAATTCCCCGATCGGCAAATGCAGCGATGGAAGCATTAATCCACCAAACCATTTCGTTGGTTGCTGAGTCAAGAACGGGAATTCCCGGATCTTTATATGTTTTCTGCTCTTCGGCAGATAGATCCAGAAATTGACCCAATGATCCAAGCGGAACACCAACCATATAAATATTTTTAAACTTTTCCATCTGAGCATCCGTTAGATTTAATCCTCTCAGTGTGTTTAATTTTTTCAATACTTCCACTTTTATTTTTGGTTCTTTCTGAGATAAAACAGAAAAGAAAACCCTGTCAGAAGAATCTATAGTCATCATAACAGCATCATTCTCTGGAAGCTTATCAGCTAAAACTGAACCTGGAGTTTTAATCGGAATTTTTTCCGGTGGTTTAAATTTAGTAGCCAGCATAAAAAAGGATAGAATCAGAAATGCAACATCCACGAATGGTGTCATGTCTGTATCCGTATTATGTCTTGGCATCTTTACACTTGGCATATAATAACTTGTTTAGAGATTAGATGAATTGATTTCAAAATTCCATATCGTTTTTCTGATTATTTATACAGAGAAGCGAAACTTTGAGTCAGTGTAAAACCTGATTCATCGATGCCATAAGTTATTGAGTCAATCTTAGTCGTAAAAATATTATACATAACCATCGCTATAGCTGATGTGCCAATACCGAGTGCCGTATTATATAAAGCCTCTGAGATACCTAACGCAAGAGCAGAAGCATCACCTCCACCACCTTCAGCACCTAATGCTGAAAACGAACGTATCATTCCGATAACCGTACCCAATAATGCAACGAGAGTACCAACTGATGTAATTGTAGAAAGGAACACCAGATTTTTTTGTAGCATTGGAAGTTCCAGTGCTGTAGCTTCTTCTACTTCTTTTTGAATTGCAAGAACTTTTTGGTCAGTTCCCATTCCTTGTTCGCCAATCATTTCTTTGTAACGGCGAAGACCTGCTTTCATAACATTTGCAACCGAACCGCGTTGCTTATCACACTCACTGAGTGCGGCATCTACATTGCGGTTAGCAAGGTGATATTGCACACGGCGAATAAAATCAGAAATAGAGCCATTACCTAATGCCTTGCGGATCGTCATAAATCTCTCTAGCGAGAATACAATAACCATTAAAAACATTCCAATCAGCAATGGTACGATGATACCTCCTTCATAAATTTTATTAAATGCTCCTTTAGGCCCAAGATGATGGGGCCAAAAGCCACCAGCAGGATCCGGTTGCTTAAAGCCATCAGCGGCTCCCATAAGAAAACGCCAGATACAATAACCGGCAATGATACATACTACCGGTGCTACCCAGGAAATTAGATTGCTGCTCTTCTTTGCTTGTACAGAAGTAGCTTTAACTGCTGCAGTTGAATTTGTCTCAGCCATGATGCTTTGTTTTTAGTTTTTTAAAATTTGCAATATGTTTTAATAAAATTCAGAGACACAATTCTAAAAAAAATTTTAATTAAAAATGTGTACTGCCCTCAAACCTTAACCGAAGGGAGTTCAAGATAGGGAATTTTTTAAATGCAACAACTTTGTGCAAAAAAAATGTCTGCAACCGTTTGAGGGGGAAATGGACCTGAGTTATAAATGGCTATTCATATCTTAATGCTTCTATGGGATTTAATCGTCCTGCTTTTAAAGCTGGATATAAACCGGCAAGCAATCCAACTATTGTACAGAGTCCGATACCAATAAAGACCCAGTTCCAGGGAACTATAAATCCAGTGTTTAATGATAATGCGATAAGATTGCCAGCGGCAATACCTAATATAATTCCCCAAAAAGCACCCATTAAACTAATAAGAACAGATTCTAATAAAAATTGCCGGCGAACCATATTACTTTTTCCACCAATGGCTTTAATTAATCCTACTTCACGAGTCCGTTCTGAAACAGATACCAGCATAATATTCATAAGACCAATGGCAGAACCAATTAAGGTGATGATACCAATTACCATTACAGATATTAAAAGAAAACCAAGAATGCTGATAATTGTCCGTGCAATACTGTCACTACGATCCAATACAAAATTATTTTCTTCAAGGGTTGTCAATTTCCGAATGCCGCGAAAAACGCCTTCGGCCTCACCCATTGCATTGTCCACTTGTTTTACATCGGCTGTCATTACTGCTACTACATACGAGGCACTGGTTGGAAAACTTCGTTCTATATTATTATAGGTTGTTATTACAAGATTGTCTCTGCTAAACCCAAAGGTTGACCCTTTACTTTCCAATACGCCAAGTACTCTGTATGGAATTGAATTGATACGAATAACTGCATTTACAGCACCGGATGGATTTTCTTTAAATAATTTTGTTGCAATTTCATACCCGACAATACAAACATTACGACCCGATCGAACATCTACCTGATTAACATTCCGGCCATATAAAAGATTATAACCATTCAGTAATAAATAATTTTCATCTGCACCAAACATAAAAACGGTTGGAGTGGTTTTTATTGTTTCGTATGAAATAATATTATTGTTATTGCCCCAGATGGAAATACTTTTTGTAGAAGGGAATTTATAACTATTTAAAAATACTTCAGCTTCATCTTTGGTTATCCTCTTATCCAGGTTGGATGCTTTTTCTTTTCGGTTTCCTTTTTTGGTTAGTTGAACACGTTTCCGATTATTATTACCGCCGCCAATTCTGACATTTCGTTCCTTGTAGCGAAGGGTAAAACCATTCGCACCCATTGTAGAAAAACTCTCGGTAAATTTCTGTTCGATTGCTCCGATAGCAGTTACAATTAATATTAAGGCAAAAATGCCGAGTGCAATAATTGCAACCGTAAGCCCGGTTCTTAATTTATTGGAACGAACTGTGCGGAATGCAAGCAATAAGACATCGAGAAACTTCATGCAATAGAATTGAACACGAAATTAAGGAATGAAAGAGAGGAAAAATTAAATCTTTTATAAGAGGTAAAGAATAAAATTACTGTAATTAAAAAATGGGGAATCTGGTTTTTTTAAAAATAAAACCAATACAATAATAGATTTGGAAAAACACCGAGCAGAAGAATCAATGCGGATAATGCAAGCAAAGTATAGTTAAATGATTTTGATGTTTCCAATTTCGTCTCATCCCCTTCTTTAAAATACATAGCTTGTATAACACGGAAATAATAATATACACTTACTGCAGCCATTAATACGGCAAACACAACTAACCAAAAATGTTTACCGGTAGCCAAGGCAGCTTTCAACATATAAAACTTAGATATAAAACCAGCAGTTAGTGGAATGCCCGCTAACGATAAAATAAAAACAACTAAGGAACCCGCAACTAAAGGATTCTTTTTTGCCAACCCATTAAATCCATCAAATGTGTAATCATTCATTTTTACCAAAACAGAAAAAATACCAATCGTGGCAAGGCAATATGCCGCTGCATATAATAATAAACCTTCTTTAGCATCTGTATTAATTGCAAATATGGAGAGCATCATAAAACCTGCTTGCGCAATACTTGAATATGCCAACATTCTTTTTACACTCTGTTGAAATACAGCAGTTATGTTTCCAATAAATAAAGTGGCTGTAGTTATTACAGCAATCCACAATTGCCAGGTATTTTGCAAATAGCCAAATGCGCCTTCAAACAACCGGATAAATGCAACAAAAGCTGCCGCCTTTACAATTGTAGCCATAAAAGAAGTAAAAACAGTTGGCGCACCATCATACACATCGGGTGTCCAAAAATGAAAGGGTGCTGCTGAAACTTTAAATGACATTGAGAATAACAATAAAATCATTCCGGCTATCAACAAAGCAGTTGGTTTTGCTTCCAGAATATTTATTTTATCCAATTCAAAACTCCCTCTTGCACCATAGATCAATGCAATACCCATCAGCATGAGCCCGGTAGAAAATGCTCCCATTAAAAAATATTTTAACGAAGCTTCATTACTTTTCAAATTTCTTTTATCGCTACCGGTAAGAATATATAAGGGTATGGAAATAATTTCAATACCAAGAAACAGAATCAGCAATGTTTTATATGATGAAACCATTGTAACGCCGCAGAGAATAAAAAAGATTAGTGCAAAATATTCTGCATAATTCACACCTACTTTTTCCATGTCTTTAGCAGAAAGCAAAAAATAAACAAACACCGAGAAAAAAAGGATTGAATTGAAGAGTAAAGCAAACCGATCAAAATGAATCATTCCTTTTACATCAATATTGAAAAAATGCGTACCACACATTTCTAAAATATTGGAGAGCAATAATAATCCGATAGCTGCAATAGCAATATTGCGTATAGCCGATTTCTGTTTCAGCCATATTCCGCTGAACATCATAACCACACCCAATAATGCCGATAATACGAATGCGTTCATAAGCCTCATCCCCAACCCTTCTCCTTACGGAGAAGGGAGTTTACTTTTATTTTTTTAAAAATTGATTAATATCTGCCTTACTCATTATAAAATCTGCTGCCTGTTCTGTAAGTTCTATCAACGGTTTTGGATAAACGCCCAGAACAAGTATTATCATAACAATAACCGATAAAACTATCTTTTCATGACTGCCTAATCTTATTCCCTTTACTGTCAATTCATTTGTTTCACCATAAAAAACTTTACGAATCATATTTAATGTATATACTGCTGCCAGGATAATTCCAAGCCCGGCAAGTACGGTGAAGATTAATCCAAAACTGGATGCATTAAATTTAATACTGCCAAACAAAGTATAATTGCCATCAAATGCAGTGCTGTTAAAAATTCCATTAAACATTAAAAACTCACCGGGAAATGCATTGGTAAGTGGCAATGCGATATTTGCCAATGCAATGATGGTTAAAAATAAAGCCAGTGAAGGTGATGATTTTGCCAACCCGCCTAATTCAGAAATTTTTCTTACCCCTAAATTTCTTTCAATAAGTTCAACAACAATCCACAAGCCAATAATATTTATACCATGATTAAACATTTGCAGCATTACTCCCTGCATGCCGGTTTTGTTTACTGCAAAAATGGCAAGACACATTAAACCAATATGTGCAATAGAAGAATAAGCAACTAATTTTTTTAAATCATCCTGCTGTATGGCAATTAACGATGCATATATTATTCCAATTACACATAGGCAGGAAACGAGATTTGTCCAGCTAGAAACTGAAAAAGGCATTACCGGTAATAACCAACGAACCACAGCAAATAAACCCATCTTAACCATGATACCACTCAGCACCATAGTAGTTCCGGTATTTGTTTGCTGATAAGTATCGGGCTGCCAGGTATGAAAAGGGAAGATGGGCATCTTAATTGCAAAAGCGATAAATAGCATCCAGAAAATCAAACTTTGCTTATTCTCTGAAATAGTTGCTTTGTAAAAAGATTCGATATCAAATGAACGATCAGGTGTGCTGTTATAAATAAATAACAGTGCAACCAGCATCAATACAGAACCTAAAAATGTATAAACAAAAAATTTAAAAGTAACTGCAATTCTTTTTTCGCCACCCCAGGTAGAACATAAAAAATAGACCGGAACCAATGCAAGCTCCCAAAAGAAATAAAATAATAATGCATCTGCGGCCACAAATACACCCATCAACCCGGCTTGAGTAAGCAACATTAATCCAAAATAGCGATGCGGATTTTTATACTCACTATTTAACGTAGCAATAAAAATAAGCGGATAAGCAACTGCCGTAAGCAAACACATCAGCTTACTGATGCCATCCATTTTTAAATGAAAACTACTACCGAGTGAGCCCATCCATTCAGCCCGAAAATCGAAACAAGATTCATTTTTACAACTTATTAATCCAAATAAAACAACTGCGAGTGTTGCAATGGAAGACAAATAAGCAAATGTCCGAACCCGTTTATCTTCTTTAATAAAAAAAGAAAATATTCCGGTAAGCAATGGAATTAATATCAGTAATAATGCGATCATAATTCTCCTGTCCGCATATGCGGAGATATATAAATTTATTTTCTAATAAAAAATTGCCAAACAAATATCAACAACATACTTACAACCATCAGCAGTATATAACTACCCACATGGCCACTTTGTAATAATCGTAATTGACGGCTGCCATAGTTCACTGCTTTGCCTACACCATTTACCATTCCGTCGATAACCGAGCTTTCAAAAAATTTATTAAAAAAATTTCCAAGCATATTCAATGGCTTAATTATTATTTTTTCATACAACTCATCTACATACCATTTATTTGCCAGTACTTTCTTTATTCCACTATTATAGGTACCATCAAATTCTTTTACAGCAAAGAATTTACGGGTTATAAAAAATACAATTGCTAATCCTATAACGGTTGCAAAAAGCAATGCATATTCTTTTGTTGCAAGAGCCGGATCGGCATGTTCTGCTATTCCGGTTGAAGTAGACAAAAATTCATTGAGGTAAGCATGACCACCAAATACATGTGGTAACTGAACAAAGCCAGCGACTAGGGATAAGACGGCAAGTATAACTAAAGGTATGGTCATACTTTTTGGAGATTCATGAAGGTGATGGGCTTGCTCCGATGTGCCTCTGAAAGAACCCAGGAATGTAAGCATCAGCAACCTGAACATATAAATAGCAGTAAGAACAGCACAGGCTGCTGCGAGATAGAAATAAATTTTATTATGATAATAAACGGAAAGCAGAATTTCATCTTTTGAAATAAAACCGGATGTAAACGGAAACCCGGCAATAGCCAATACACCAATTAAAAAAGTAAGATAGGTGAGTGGAATCTTTTTGCTTAACCCTCCCATCTTTGTTATATCCTGTTCGCCACTCATAGCATGTATTACACTACCTGCTCCAAGAAACAATAATGCTTTGAAGAAAGCATGGGTCATAACATGAAACACACCTGTACTATAAGCACCCACACCCAAAGCAAGAAACATAAAACCTAACTGACTGACTGTAGAATAAGCCAGTACTTTTTTAATATCGTTTTGAAATAACGCAATTGTTGCTGCAAGTAATGCCGTTGCTAAACCAACTATCGCTACTACTTCCATCGTAATTGGTGCCATATTATACAATACATGGCTTCTTGCTATCATATAAATACCTGCTGTAACCATTGTAGCCGCATGAATTAATGCCGATACAGGTGTAGGGCCAGCCATGGCATCGGGCAGCCATGTATATAAAGGTATCTGTGCACTTTTTCCTGCAGCACCAACAAATAATAAAAGAGTAATTATGGTAGCGTCATTTCCGGAAAGCTTTGCTGTATTTGAAAATACTTCAGAAAAAGAAGAAGAACCTGTTTTACTGATAATCCAGAATATGGCAATTAAAAATCCAAGATCGCCAATCCGATTCATAATAAAAGCCTTGTTTGCTGCTTTCGTGTATTCTTTTTTCTTAAACCAGTAACCAATGAGTAAGTAAGAACATAACCCCACGCCTTCCCAACCAATAAACATTACAACATAGTTTCCGCCCATCACTAAAAGCAACATGGAAAAAACAAAAAGATTCAGGAAAGAAAAATAGCGGGCAAAATGATCACTGCTCTCTTCTTGCATATAAGCTGAGCTGTACACATGAATTAAGAAACCAACTCCGGTTATTATTAAAAGAAATAGAGAAGAAAGCGAATCAATCTGAAAAGCAAAAGGAATATTAACAGTACCGGCAGAAATAAAATCAAAATAAGTGGCTACATGACTGTTGCCATTTTTTACATTTAAAAAAACCCATACACTTAATAAAAAAGAAATAAAAATAACACCGCTTCCGATGATACCGGTCATTTTTTTACTCAACTGTTTTCTACCAAGACCATTGATTAAAAAACCAATCAATGGAAAAAGTGGAATGAGCCAAACTATTTGTAACACGTTCTGCATAAAATCAACAACAAATTATTTTGAGTCCTCAAATGCCCCTCTTTTGGAGAGGTTTGGGGAGGCTTTAATGTTTCAATCTATTTAAAAAACTCACATCCACTGAATGTACATTTCTATACATCATTACAATGATAGCTAATCCAACACTCACTTCTGCTGCAGCTACTACCATTATAAAAAAAACAAATATCTGCCCTTCAGTTCCTGCTATTGAATTTGCTATTGTTCCAGTTGCTGTATTTGCAGCGATACTTGCTGCATAATGCATTTTTGAAAAAGCAACCAACAATAAATTCACGGCATTCAGCATTAGCTCAATACACATAAAAATAATAATTGCATTACGGCGTGTAAGTACACCAATCATTCCGATGATGAATAATGCAATGGACAGAAATATATAATAGTTTACCGGCATAATACCCCCATCCCCTAAAGGGGAGTTTTAAACATTCCTCAATAAAGGAATTTTTTTAAAAAAGTTTTTTTATCAAAAGAACCTTACAAACAATAAAAGAAAAACTAACCTAAGTTCCCCTTTAGGGGACAGGGGTTTATTCTTTTTTACCAATCACCACAGCTCCCACCATTGCGCTTAAAAATAATACACTGCTTATTTCAAACGGTACTACATAGGTGCTGAACAATTCTTTACCTAATACTTTTATCAAACCAATATCTCCACTATTTACCAGGGCTGATTTTTTAATGATATCATCAGAATCTTTTATAGCACCAATCAATACGAGCATCAAACAACCTCCGGCAACAGCCCCACCAATTATTAACCAAATATTTTTTCTTGGCTCTGTTTCTTTATTCAGGTTCATCAGCATAATAACAAAAAGAAATAAAACCATGATAGCACCGGCATACACAATAATGTTTACGATAGCAAGGAACTGAGCATTCAATAAGATATAATGACCGGAAATTGCAAAAAATACCAGGATCAGCCATAATACACTGTACACAGGATTTTTACTGATGATAACCATCAATGCACTGAAGAGTGCAAGTACAGAAAGAAACCAAAATAATATTTGAGTAACAGCCATTTTCTATAAAAAGTTAATCTTCTGAAACAATTATTAAAAATAATTACGAAATCGTAATCTTCTTTTCACCCAACGCTTTTTTATATCCTTCCGGATCATTAACCGGATGTGGTATCAGCAAATCCTCTTTTTTATAAATAAACCCTTCACGACCGTAATTAGCAGGCGCAAAAGTTTGTGACAAATAAATTGCATCTTTAGGACAAGCTTCTTCGCACAAACCGCAAAAAATACAACGCAGCATATTGATTTCATATTTTGCTGCATATTTTTCTTCCCGATATAAATGTTCTTCCTCCGGCAAACGCTCCGCTGCTTCCATCGTTATTGCTTCGGCAGGACAAGCCACTGCACATAAACCACAGGCTGTACAATTCTCTCTTCCCTCTTCATCCCGATTCAATACCTGCAATCCGCGAAATACCTGGCTGAAAGTTCTTTTCTTTTCAGGATAACTAATCGTTGCTTTTTTCTTAAACAAATGACTGAATGTAATCATCATCCCTTTGAAAATATTCCAGAGATAAAGCCGCTCCAACCAAGTCATCGGTTTACGGTCTACTAATTTTGATCGTTGTGTTAATTGCATTGCCCCTGAGGGATATTTTAAAAAGTTCGCAAATATATATTTTATGCCTGCCCGCCGAAGCTTTTTTATAATTTAAAAAAGCATAGGTGGTTTCCCAACTTCAATACTACTATCATCGTCTGTTGCGACGCTCCGTTCATCGTTCTGTAATACTATTCAGCAACCCACCCCAATTTCCTATTGTATTAGGTTTCCTGATTTCGCCCCTCCATGGAGGGGAAGAACAACACAAATAAACCTCATCATTTGCACATCAGCACATTTGCCTGATTCCACATTTAC
>JANOFP010000109.1:0-5843 GCA_031413675.1 Bacteroidota bacterium | reverse complement strand
AAAGCAGCTTATGATATAACAAATAAAAATCCATTGGGTTCTGCTGCTGGTTATGGTTCTTCTTTTCCTATCAACCGAACATTAACGACTAAACTACTTGGTTTTGATGATTTGAATTATAATGTGGTGTATGCACAAATGGGAAGGGGAAAGACAGAAAGAATTGTTGCGCAATCTTTAGCTAACATCGCAGAAACATTAGCAAAACTAAGTATGGATGCTTGTTTATACCTGAACCAGAATTTTGGTTTTATTTCATTCCCTGCAGAACTGACAACCGGCAGCAGCATTATGCCGCATAAAAAAAACCCGGATGTATTTGAATTGGTACGCAGTCATTGCAACCGGATAAAAGCTTTGCCAAATGAAATAATGATGATGACCACAAACCTTCCTTCAGGCTATCATCGGGATTTGCAGTTATTAAAAGAACATTTATTTCCCGCTTTTAAAACTTTGAAAGATTGTATTGAAATGACGGGATTGATGCTGAGTAATATTGAAATAAAAAATGATATACTAGCTGATGAAAAATATAAATACATCTTCAGTGTGGAGGAAGTAAATAAATTAGTGAACGCAGGTATGCCTTTCCGTGACGCCTATAAAAAAGTAGGGATGGATATTGAAGCCGGTAATTTTAAATATAATACTTCTATTGCTCATACACATGAAGGCAGTATTGGAAATCTTTGTACTAAGGAAATAAAAAAACAGATGCTGAAAATTGTTGATTCGTTCCCTTTTAAATCAGTGAAAGCTGCAATAAAAGAATTAGTAACGAATAACTCCTGATTTATTCTTTCATTAATACTTTAATGTCTTTTATCAACTGCTCCGCTTCTAGTTGGAGTGTACCATTGTAAATACCACGGATACGTTTTGTTTTATCCACCAGAAGAATATGTTCCGTATGTAAAAAGTCTGTACTGTCTTTTGAAAAGCCTAAATCCTCTTCGGCAAAATAAGACTGTCGTGCCAAGGTGTAAATCTCCGCTTTGCTACCGGTAAGTAAATGCCAGTTGGGAGAAGTTATTTGATTATTCTCTGCATACTTTTTTAAACGGTTTACACTATCAATCCAGGGAGTAACGCTATAGGATAGCATAACAACATCTTCGCTATCTTTAAATTCCTGCTGAAGTAGTTTCATGTGTTTAGTCATTACAGGACAAATACTGCCACAACTGGTAAATATAAAATTGGCTACATGAATTTTTCCTTCCACATACTTTTCAGTTACCTGTTTGCCGTTTTGGTCTGTAAATAAAAATGGGTTGATAGTATGATTGATTTTCTCACCGGCTTCTTTTTCAGAATTAATAAACTGCGGTGTAAAATCCGGGGTATTATAGTAAGGAAGCTTCGCTGCTTTTTCTTTAGAAAAGCATCCGGTAAAAACTACCGACAGCAACACAATATTAATTTTTAAAAACACTGTCCGATACATTGATACAATTTTTTGTTCCGAGTAATCCATATCTTCTGCCATCCCGGATAACATAGTTTGCTTTTATTTTCCCATTATCGTACCACCAACGCTGTAAGCCGTCTTCATGTCCTTTATTATAATTCATTTCTTTAACAAGCTTACCCGTCGTATTCCACTCCCGGCAAGTACCCTCGTATTCATCATCTTTAAACAAATAATGAAGTTGTTGCTGTCCATTTTCCCACCAGGCCAGGTATTCACTTGTTTTTTTCCCGTTTGAAAATTCTCTTTTTTCTTTCAGTAATCCGTTGGCATAAAATTTTTTCCATATACCATTTTCCTTGCCTTCTTTATAAGCAGCAATTTCTGCTGTATCACTTGTGCCGGGGTATATTAAAAAAACAGTGCCGGTAAATGGCTGGTCTTTTAAAAACATCACTCCGTTGACAGGATGAAGATCAGTATCTGAATTGCTTATCAAATATTGATGAATAGGCTGATTGCTGTTTTGTTTACATCCTGCAATCAGCATCAGAATCATCCAGGAAATATTATTGAGTAATTGTACCTGGCGTTCCATAAAATCCACTTCCGTTTATATAAGGATCTGTGTTATTAATATGATAATGATAAATGCCGCTGGGAAAATCTGTTGTTGCATGAGTATGTCCATGATACGAATCAAGCATTGCGTTTGTTACTGCTGTACCATTTTCTTCTGGGCCATAAACAGGAAAACCGTCAAGTAAAAAACCAAGTAAGGATGATTTGGTAACCTTAACTGTTGTGAGATATAAAGGTTCGACATGATAATGATACGTACCGCCCGGAGCCGGGTGCCCCCATGATTGATCAAAACTTACAACCTCATTTGTCAATGGTTGACTTGGCCCGGCATATTGGTTGAAAAAAGGAACACCATTCAATGACACACCGATAGGGCCAAGTGGTGTTGACTGATGTGTTGATGCTACTTGTGGATTCAATGGGATTTTAAACGTATAATTTTTTGTGGAAATCGAATTGGGATTTTTAGCAAATGTATTTCCACCGAAAGTAGTACCACTGAAATTTTCATACAAGCTGTTTGTTGTTGGATAATAAACACTTTTGTGGTCGGGTGTGCCGGCTGACTTAATCGTAATATAAGTACCATCTGATGTGATGCTGGTGGCTCCATATATTTTGCCATAAACTGCCGGAACAGTATTCGTTCCACTGCCACCCCCAGCATCCTCGTTATCCTTTTTACAGGCAAGTAAGATGATAACAAACAAAGGAGTTGTAAATAACAATTTGAATAGAGACTTCATAGTTTTTAATTTATTAATCATTATACGGGGTTTCTTAATTAATCCTTTGGTGGTGGTTGAGAATTTCTTCCGGGTGCAAAATATTTTGCTAACTCAAGTGTAAGTGAATTAAATTTTTCTATTTGTTCATGTTTGCAAAGCCTTTTTATTTCTTCAAAATGATTATAATGCACGGATTCAATTTGCTTTTGTAAATCGCCCAATTTATTCTCGAGAGAATCTTTGCTACTGACTGCATCGGAAGCCAGTGTTGAATAGAGTTGATTTTTTGTTTCCTTGATCTTCCCATCCAATTCTTTAACACTTTGCTGATGCTGGTTAATCAGCTTTTCATATTGCAGTATCTGTTCTTTATCAAAATTCAGTCGTTCAATAATGATATTTTTAGGGCCACCTTTCTTCTGAATTGATCTGTCTCCTTCAGGATGAATCGGTTTTCTTAAAAACAGAAACAAGAGGATTCCAAGATTGATAACTAATAATCCAATAACAGCGAGGCTTAATAATTTTATTTTACTCATAGTAAAAATCATTTGATGATGATAATTGCATGCTGTTTACAACCTGCTCAAGGCCCTGTTCATTTTTATTTTTTGAAAAGTTGGATAACATGCCAATATTCAATGCCAGTAAAACAATTGCTGATGCTACAAAAGCAAATTTCCATTTTACGGAAACCGGCGCATCATTTATCGAATCAATGCTTTGTTTGATACGTGTAAATAAAAATGGAGGCACATCAACCCTGCTTATTTTTTTCAGCTTTTCCAGTTTGTTGTCAATATTCATAATTTGCAATTAATAGTTATACGTTAAACATTTTATAATCCTTCTCTTTCATTTAATTTTTTTGCCAGGCCCTGCTTTGCCCGCTGTAGCAAGGACTCAACTGCTTTCACACTTGTATTCATAATTTCGGCTACTTCTTTTTGTGTCCGGTCTTCAATTCTTACAAGTATCAGTGCGGTTTTTTGATTTTCAGGTAATTCATTTACCAGTTTGAGGAGCTGTTGCAGTTCTTCTTTATCCTCTGCTGCTATTCCGGGGTGGTTAAAATGTGCAGCATCCGTTATGGGTTCATTTGTTTCGGAATTGAAAAGGGAGCTAATAAAGCCAAATCGCTTTTTTGATTTTTTACTTCGTATAAAATCCAGGCAATGATTAATCGTAATCCGGTAAATCCAGGTTTTAAACGAAGCCAGTTCCGGATCATGTTTTTCGTAGTGTTGATAAATTTTTATAAAAACTTCCTGGGTAATGTCCTGTGCATCCTCAGTGTGCTGCACATAATTCAAGGCAAGGTTATAGACAAGTTGCTTATAAGCTTCGAAAAGGACTTTGAATCGGGTTTCGTTTTGCATTTAATAGTCACGGAAGATAAAAGGAAATATTTATTGTTCTACATCCCATACTTATCAACCAAATAAATAAACGCCGCCATATTTACAGCACCCAGTTCCAGTTCACGTTTATTTACATTTTCAAACACATCATTTCTTGCATGGTGTATATCAAAGTAACGTTGGCTATCGGGATTCAAACTTGCTGTAGGAGTTTTTAATGCACGGGTAAGCGGACCAATATCTGCACCGCCGCCTCCTTTTACAAATTCACTGCAACCATAAGGAGCTATTAATGATTTCCAGGATAAAAATTTCTGATATTGTTCATCGCTGCCTGTAAAACCCAAAGACCTTGGTGTAAATCCGCCTGCATCACTTTCCATTGCCAGAATATGTTTTTCCTTTTTTGCAACGGCTTCATCAGCATATTTAGCCCCACCACGCAAACCATTTTCTTCATTCGCAAATAATACAAAACGGATTGTTCTTTTTGGTTTATAACCAAGTGCTTTAAATGCCCGAAGTATTTCAATTGTCTGCACACAACCTGCGCCATCATCATGTGCACCTTCGCAATTATCCCAACTATCCAAATGGCCACCAACCGTTATTATTTCATTCGGAAATTCTGAACCAATGAGTTCACCAATTACATTATGACCTGTGGCACTATCTTTAAAATAGCCATAGGTTTTCAATGTAACTTTTAATTTCCCTTTTTGTAATTCACTACTCAACCAGTCCGCATCACGCAAACCAATAGCCACAGCTGGAATTTTTGGAAATGAATCAATATATCTTGTTGCACCTGTATGCGGATTGTTATCGGTGCTGCTACTCATACTTCTTACAATTACAGCTTTTGCACCATACTTTGCAGCACGGCTTGGTCCGTTGCCACGGTATTGCCCTGCATCACGATAAGCTAAAAATGTACTCACATAGGTATTGTCGAATTTATAATTATAAAAAACAATCTTCCCTTTTACTTCATCTTTTTTCTTTTCCAGTTCATCAAAACTATTTACAAGCAATACTTCTTCAGTTACCCCGTTTGCACCGCTTCCTATTGAATTTCCTAAGGCAATCACATCTAATTTTTTATTTAATATCCCAAGGTTTATAGATTTATTTCCCTGTTTGAAAGTTGGAATAAACGCTTCATCTTTTCCACCCCGCACCCAATGTGGCACTTTGCATGCTTGCATAATAACTTTATCAGCACCGCTTTCCTTCATTACTTGTTCACCCCATTGTTCTGCCATTACCATTTGTGGCGAACCTGCCAACCGTCCTCCGATTTTTTTGGTAAGGTTACGCAGGTTGTCATATGCTTTTCCATTCATTAATATTTCATCCGAGATTTTTTTAATCATTATGGAATCTTCACGCTGCGAAAAACCATTGAAAGCAATTGCAATTACACAAAAGGACAGGATAAATTTCTTCATGAAGTGTATTTTGTCCAAAGGACTCCTTTGGAGGCTGAAAGTAATGAAAGCTGCGATTTGTAACAAATTATTGATATGAACGGTTTGTATGAATAGAATAGAAGTAATTACCTTCGGGTTCTATGACTATTAATAAGACCATGCGGATTGGAATTGTTTGCTATCCGACTTTTGGAGGATCGGGTGTACTAGCTACAGAACTAGGCAAAGCGTTGGCCAATAAAGGACACCAGGTTCATTTTATAACTTATCAGCAGCCGGTAAGATTGGGTTCATTTACACCTAATATTTTTTATCACGAAGT
>JANOFP010000108.1:0-3881 GCA_031413675.1 Bacteroidota bacterium | reverse complement strand
GCCATGACGGTTGCTGCCGACGCCCCCGACGAGGCCCAAACGATGCGATTCGGCCGGAACGGCGAGATCGCCGAGTTGTTCGACTCCGCACAGTTCGATGACATCACCGAGAGCACGCTCAGCGTCAGCTCGACCTACACGGACTTCAACGAGTTGTGGGCCGGGTATCTGAAGGGGATCGGGCCGGCCGGAACGTTCTGCCTGTCGCTACCCGACGAGCAGCGTTCCGCCGTTCGTGGCGAGCTGTTCCGTCGCCTCGGTTCGCCGGACGGCCCAATCACGCTGGCCGCAACCGCCCGATGCGCTCACGGCCGCGTCCCTGGCTGAATCGGGGGCGCCCGTCTGGTCAACCGCTCGAGCGCATGACAGGATGGTGAGCAATACGGGCGGGTCTAAGACTGGAGGCACGTCCGTGACTGCAAGTACGAGGCATCGTCGAAGCATCGGAGTGGCGAGCGTTCTCGTCCTTCCCGGTCTGATCGGTCTGGTCGGTGCGGTGGTCAGTCCGCCGCTGCCGGTCGCAGCAGCTCCGACTGAGCTGTTCATCTCCGAGTACATCGAGGGCAGCAGCAACAACAAGGCCATCGAGATCTTCAACGGCACCGGTACAGCGGTGGACCTGGCGACTGGTGCGTACAGCCTGCAGTACTTCTTCAACGGCAACCCCGTCTCCACCCTCACGATCGCGCTCACGGGCAGCGTGGCCGATGGCGACGTGATTTTTTCTGATTGACCGGGTTGCAGTAAACTGGTTTTTGCAAATGCCTTCAGCTCAGATGATGGCTTATCCATTTTACCTTCCGGTGCGGAAAGATATAATTGCACTACTTCTTTGCCTGCAACTTTACCAGTATTGGTAACGGTTACTTTAGCAGTAATATTTTTATCAAATGTATTTGAGCTTAAAATAAGATTGCTGTATTGAAATTCAGTATATGAAAGTCCGTATCCAAACTCGTAAGCAGGTTTTACATTGAATGTATTATAGTAACGATATCCCACATAAATACCTTCTTCATAGGTTACTTCAGCAGGTATCGCTTTCATACCCATCATACCTGTGGTTGTTTTTTCAGGAAATTCTTTTCCGGGAAAATTCTTTGCCGTTATATCATTTTCGTACTGCTCCGGGAAAGTTGTTGCCAGTTTGCCGGATGGATTTACTTTACCACTTAAAATATCTGCCACGGCATTACCTGCTTCAAGACCCGGTTGCCATGTTAGCAATATTGCATCCACATTATTTCTCCAGCTTGCAGTTTCTATAACACCACCACTGTTTATTACCAGTACCAGTTTTTTATTTTTTGCATGAAATGCCTTTGCTGTTTTTTCAATGAGTGTTTTCTCTGACTCAGTGAGATTAAAATTATTCACCTTTCTGTCCGATCCTTCGCCTGCATTTCTGCCAATTGTTATGAGTGCAATGTCAGCTTCTTCGGCTTTTTTATTTATCATTTCATCAGGCACTAATATTTCAATAATTCTTGGTGTCGGGTTTATGAATTCTTCAAAGAAATTCTTTTTAGGTTGCTTTGCTTTTTCAGCAGTAACATAAGTGTTGTAAATATTTTTTAATTCTTCATCAAGGGTTAATCCTGCATTTGACAAACCTTGTACCAGTGAAATAGTGTACTCTTCATTCACATCGCCACTACCGGTACCACCTGAAACGAAATCAAAAGATGTATTTCCGAATACAGCTATTTTAACACCCGCAGTAACCGGCAACGTATTTTTTTCATTTTTCAACAACACCATTCCATCGGCTGCCGCTCTGCGTGCAATTAATGCATGAGCTTTCAAGTCGGGTTTATTGCTGAATGCATAATTTTTATAAGCTGGTGAACCGAGAATATAATTTACGATACGTTCTGCATTTTCATTCAGCACTTTTATATCCAGTGTTCTGTCATTTACAGCATCGGCAATTGCTTTTTTTTGTGCAGGGGTTCCGGGCATCAGCAAATCATTGCCGGCTTTCATCTGGCCCACGGCATCTTTACCGCCAAACCAATCGGTCATCACCAAACCTTTAAATCCCCATTCCTTTCTCAAAATAGTTGTAAGGAGATCATAGTTTTCCGAAGTGTATTTTCCATTGAGATAATTATATGAACTCATCACTGTCCAAGGGTTCGATTCTTTCACCGTAATCTGAAATCCTTTTAAATAAATTTCACGCAAAGCCCTTTCGCTTACAATTGCATTTACGGTATTCCGGTTTGTTTCCTGGTTATTGACTGCATAGTGTTTGATGGATGTGCCCACACCATTGGACTGAATACCATTTACCATTGCTGCGGCCATCTTACCAGATACCAGCGGGTCTTCTGAGTAGTATTCAAAATTTCTTCCGCCTAATGGATTGCGGTGAATATTTAAACCCGGACCAAGCAAAACATCCACACCGTATTCTTTAACTTCATTACCCATTGCCACACCAACTTCTTTTACCAGTTTGGTATCCCATGTGGATGCAAGTAAAGTTGCCACAGGCCATGCAGTAGCATAATAGGTTTTCTTATCATCTATTCTTGTTGGGTCTATACGCAAACCTGCAGGACCATCGGCAACTACTGTTGTGGGAAGGCCCAAACGGGCAATAGCAAAAGTTGTTCCTGCAGCGCCTGCTACTTTATCCATTGAGAGTCCAACACCAGTGCCACCGGATCCCTGGTCAAGTCCGGGTAATTTCATTCCCATTCCCACAACCAGGTTTATTTTTTCTTCCAGTGTCATTTGCGACACGAGTTCTTTTGCTTTATTATTTTGTGCTATCACTGAAGTGACGAGGAGAAATAAAAAAGATAATGCAAGGGAGTATTTCATTTTACAATCGTTTTAGACTGTAAAAGTCCGAAGCAATACAACCAGTTGATTTGATAATTGTCAAATAGTTTTATTTACCCGATCTGATTCTGCTCAATGTTTCGAGAGTAATACCGAGAAAAGAAGAAATATAAGTAAGCGGCACCCTTTGGATAATCTGTGGAGAGGTTTTCATCAGGTTTTCATAGCGTTGCTGGGCCGTTTCAAATTGTATGGAGTCCATCCTGTATTGTGAGAGTATCAATGAACCAGTCAGCATTTTTCTGAAAAGGGTTTCCACTTCATGAAATTGCGAAGCCAGTTTCATAAAATCATTGTGATGAATTCCCATCACTTCAGATGGCTCCAGTGTTTGTATAATTAGTCGGCTGGATTTGCGTTCAAAAAAACTGATAATGGATAAAAAGAATTGCTCATCCATGGCTATCCATTCTGTGATTTCTTTTTCGTTTTTATAATAATAAATCCGGGCAACACCTTTTTTGATAAAGAATATATAATCACAAACCTGATGTTCCCGGACTAATAAATGATCTTTGGGAAGGGTCCAGTGTTGCCAGCTAGCTACAAAAATTTTCATTACGTCCGGTGAGAGTACCGAAAACCGGCTTAAATGTTTTTCTAAAATGTCCATGACAAACTGATTGTTGAAGAAAGTTAATTAATAAAAGCAATCCGTTTTAAAAAACTTTTACTTCGTATCTTTTTCCCAAAATAATTCCGGATGAACCGTAAACATTTTATTGGCTCTGCGTTGACTTCTGCATTTGCCATATCTACTTTTAGTAAAAATGAAATTTATAATGAAGAAGAAACTGTAATTCCGTTATTGCCGAACTATTTAAAAGCAGGAGATACAATCGGCATTACCTCACCTGCCGGATATATAACAGTGGAAGAAATACAATCTGCTATTACCGTATTGAAGTTATGGGGATATAAAGTTCTGGTGGGTAACACGATTGGTAAAAAAGATTTCACATTCGGCGGAACCGATGATGAAAGAACAAATGATTTTCAACAAATGCTGGACAATCCGAAGATAAAAG
>JANOFP010000107.1:0-2076 GCA_031413675.1 Bacteroidota bacterium | reverse complement strand
CCTTTTTTATTTTTATCCTAACTTTCCCGCATGGATAATTATGCAATCGCCGAAAAATTTTCACTACTATCCAAACTAATGGACATCCATGGCGATAATTCTTTTAAAGCAAGAATTTATGGCGCTGCGGCTTTCAATATTGAAAAACTTCCCATGCAACTGGCAGATACCCCAAGAGAAAAAATATTTGCAATAAAAGGAATAGGAGAAAGTACCGGTAAGAAAGTATTAGAAATGATTGATACCGGTGAACTGGAGGCGTTGAATGAACTAATTTCTAAAACTCCGGCAGGTGTGATAGAAATGCTGAATATAAAAGGTATCGGTCCTAAAAAAATTCAGACCATCTGGAAAGAGATGGGGCTTGAATCAATTGGCGAATTGTTGTATGCCTGCAACGAGAACCGGCTTACACTTTATAAAGGCTTTGGTGAAAAAACCCAGACAAGTGTAAAAGAGGCAATTGAATTTTACATGAGCAAGCAGGGGCATTTTCTCTTTGCCGAAGCTGAAGCTTTAGTATCCATGGTAGAACCTTATTTGAAAAAACTATTCACACCTGAAAAAGTTAGAGTGACAGGTGCATACCGCAGGCATGAATTGACAATTGAAGAATTGGAGTTTATAATTCTGGAGGACATTGAAAATATAAAACCAAAATTTGAAACTGCTCAACCACCTGAATTATTAGAAGAAACCCAGGATTCAATTTTATATCAATTAAAAAACGGATTGAAGCTGCGGATCTATTTTGGTAAAGCTAACAGAGCTGAAAAATTATTTACAACAACAGGAAGTAAGGAATTTGTTGAAGCGTTTATAAAAGAATTTCCAAAACTAAAATATACAGGTGTTGAAACGGAAGATGATGAAATCATTTTTACCCAAGCAAATATTGATTTTATTCCACCGATGCTCAGAGAGTCACCAGCTATAATTAAAAAAGCGAAAGACAAAGCTTTGCCGGT
Organism: Bacteroidota bacterium; assembly: GCA_031413675.1. GTDB lineage: Bacteria > Bacteroidota > Bacteroidia > Chitinophagales > Chitinophagaceae > VBAR01. The sequence goes on along the minus strand of JANOFP010000107.1, from coordinate 1,108 downwards.
ATTGATTGAACCATCGGATATAAAAGCAATCATTCACAGCCATAGTAAATGGAGCGATGGAAACAATACGCTGGAAGAAATGGCGGAAGAATGTATGAAGCATGGGTTTGAATACTTAGTTATTTCTGACCATTCGAAAGCGGCAGCCTATGCTAATGGATTAACGGAAGAAAGAATACGTGAGCAGCATCGTCAGATTGATTTGCTGAATGATACATTTAAAGAATTTAAAATTTTTAAAAGTATTGAATGTGATATACTCGGTGATGGATCGATGGATTACCCGAATACGATTCTATCAACTTTCGATTTGGTTATTGCCTCCGTTCACAGCAATCTTAAAATGAGTGAAGAGAAAGCTATGATGCGGCTGATTAAAGCAATTGAAAATCCCTATACCACAATTCTCGGACATATGACCGGAAGATTGCTGTTGAGCAGAAACGGTTATCCAGTTGATCATAAAAAAATTGTAGATGCCTGTGCCGCTAATCATGTCGTAATTGAATTAAATGCACACCCCCGTCGCCTGGATATTGACTGGAAGTACATTGATTATGCGTTGGAAAAAAATGTTCTTATCTCTATTAATCCGGATGCGCATGCACTGGATGGATACCAGGATATAAAATATGGCACATTAGCAGCACAAAAAGGGGGTGTAACAAAGGAACAAAACCTTAGCTCATTTTCATTAAAGGAGTTTGAAAATTATCTGGCCAAGAGAAGGAAGTTGAAAGGGCTTTAATTTACAATTGGTAACTCTACAATAAAAGTTGTTCCTTTTTTATATTCAGTCTCAAACCAAATATTTCCTTTTGCTTGTTCTGCAATTCCTTTACACATGGCAAGCCCTAATCCTGTACCGGATGTCTTGGTTGTGAAATTTGGAATAAATATTTTCAATTGCATCTCTTCGGGTATTCCTTCACCATTATCCGTAACGCGGATACGTATCATACCGTTTTCTTTTTCTTCATTAACTGTTATCCGGCAATCCGGATTTCCATTACATGCTTCCAATGCATTCGCAAAAAGATTCGTGAATAAACGATTCATTTGCGTACGGTCTGCATTCAATAACAGTTTCCCGTTAACCGGGTTCCAT
>JANOFP010000106.1:0-1550 GCA_031413675.1 Bacteroidota bacterium | reverse complement strand
GCAGCATCGGCAACAGTTGCATTAAACCACCTCCGCCGCCACCTCCCGGAAAATTCGGTTTACGTCCACCTCCTTTATCATCATTAAAATTATTATCGTTGGGTTGATTGGGATCATCCGTCATTCTTATCGGCATAGAATAAATATTTAATTATAAAATGAGAATTAAAAATAAGAAGATTGGGGCAATATCCCATTTAGTAATCTAAATTGACAATCAATAGAAATGCAAAAGGGTCTTATATTTTTGAAAAGAAGTTGTGGAAAAACAATTTTTCTTATTAAAGAGAGGGAAAATTAATTTTAGTAAACCTGGTTCTTTAATAAATCATCCATCTCTTCTCTTTTTCGTATCAGTTGCATGTCGTCATCTTTAATCATTACTTCGGCGGGCTTGTACCTGGAATTGTAATTCGAAGACATTTCAAAACAATAAGCCCCTGCGTTTGTAAAAACCAACAAATCCCCTTCTCTTACTTCAGGTAATTTCCGGTGAGTTGCAAAATTGTCTGTCTCACAAATATTGCCTACTACATTATATTTTTTCCTGACTCCCCCTGCATTTGAAATATTTTCTATTTCATGATAGGCATCGTATAACATCGGGCGGATTAAATGATTCAATCCACTATTAATACCAGCAAAAATTATATCGCCTGTATTTTTAATCACATTTACTTGTGTAATAAAATAACCACATTCAGCTACTAAATATTTTCCAGGTTCAAACCAAACTTGCAGATGTCTTCCAGTTGATTTTTCCAATGAATCAAATTCTGCTTTTACTATTTTACCCAATGCTTCAATATCCGTTCCTTCTTCCCCGGGTTTGTAGGGCACTTTAAAACCGCCCCCTAAATCGATTACTTCAAGTTTTGGAAAATGTTTTGCAACCTCAAACAATACTTCTATGCCCTTTGCAAAAACTTCCACGTCTTTTATTTCGCTTCCCGTATGTATTTGCAAAGTGCGGATAATAAGATTGGTTTCCTTTACAATTCTTATTACATCATCAATATTTTCGAGTGGTATTCCAAATTTACTTTCTGCATGTCCTGTTGAAATTTTAAGATTACCACCTGCCATAATATTTGGTCTCAGTCGTATGCCAACAGGATAATCCTTGCCAAATTTTTTTCCAAATTTTTCCAAATTGGAAAGACTGTCAATATTAATATAAACACCCATTTCTTTTGCTTCCACAATTTCTTCAAATGCAATATTGCTTGAGGTATAAAGAATATTTTCTGGAATAAACCCTGCTTTAATTGCCAACTTAACTTCGTTGATAGAGCTGCAGTCAATATTGCAACCGAGGCTGCTTATATATTTTAAGATGGATAGGTTGGTCAAAGCTTTTGCCGCATAAAAAAATCTTGAATCGGTTCCTTTAAATGCTTGCAACAATCTTTCATACTGTTGCTTAATTTTTTCGGCATGATAAACATACAGCGGTGTTCCAAATTCAGTAGCCGCCTGTATCAATTGAGTTGAAGAAAGGGATTGATTAGACATGATTGCGAAGATAAGTGTCAATCAATAAACGGACG
>JANOFP010000105.1:0-1893 GCA_031413675.1 Bacteroidota bacterium | reverse complement strand
AATAGCGACCTGTTTTTGAGGTTGGTTGCTAAAATGAATTTCATAATTGTCGGGAAATAGCAAATCCATTTTATCATAAATACTTTTTACACCATACCCGGGAGATAACTCATCTGGAAATGCAGGACCATTATCAGAAACAATCATAACCAAACCATCGTTTTCCCTTTTTACTTCAATATTTATTTCTGTTAGCTTTCCAGTAGCTTTCAATCCATGCTTCACTGCATTTTCCACTATGGGTTGTAAAACAAACCTGGGTACCATAAAATGGTTTAACTCCGGTTCCACATTTATTGAATAAGTCAATTGATCTTCAAATCTTATTTTTTCGATTTGCATATACACTTCAGCCATTGCCACTTCATCTTTAATTGTGGTGTAGTTATGATTGCTGTAATTAATACTGTACCGGAATAAATCTGCCAATGCAATTGTCATTTTTCTTGCTTTCTTCCCATCCGTAACAGCTAAATCGGCAATTGAGTTTAATGCATTGTATAAAAAATGAGGATTGATTTTTGAATGCAATGCATCTAATTCGGCTTTTGTTTTTAATGTCTGCAATTTTGAAAGCTCCAATTCCTTTTCGCTCAGCTTTTTTTGCCTTTCAATATCTACATAACTCATCGTAACATAGATAAGGCCTGTCATACAGCCTGTATAAAAATTAAAGAGCAATGTAAATTCAAGTTTCTCGAAATGACCTCCACTAGCAAAATAATTTACAGGTATTCCGGATGCTATAGTGCAAATAATGATCGTGGACATTATTACCGCCATTCTTTTTTTAAACCCGGCTTTTTTTACCCATCGCAATTCAATAACAAACCAGGTAATATTAAAAACAAATAACACCATTCCTGTAACTGCAATAGTCTGTATTAAATAATAATGTAAAATTTTACCGTTTAATGCATTTCTGGTAAACTCAGGGGATGTAGGCGAAACAGCCAGAATAAAGCAAATGGAGATTAACCATACTACTACATTTTTTCTAACCAGTTGATTGTTGATATACCGTTTGAATAAGCTACTAAAATTGGCTAACAAATAAAGACCAGCCACAAGCATTATAGTTGAAAACAAAACGATAAAAAGAAAATGTTGAAATTTAAATTCCATAGCCTGCAAAATAAATATTCATAATCGAAAGTGGGGTTTGCCTTCGTAAACTAACAAATTTAAGGCGTGAAGGGAGTATATTGCAGCTAAAATTTTCAGATGATAATTGATTTCAGGTCAGATACAGTTACCAAACCGTCACCCGCCATGCTAGATGCGATGATGAATGCACAAGTCGGCGATGATGTATTTGGAGACGATCCATCTATTAATGAATTAGAAAAAATAGCGGCCGAATTATTTGGAATGGAAGCAGCCGTTTTTTGCCCATCAGGTACTATGACCAATCAAATTGCAATTAAATGCCATACCCAACCTGGTGATGAAGTAATTTGCGATGAATCATCTCATGTATATCAATATGAAGGTGGAGGCATCGCATTTAATTCATCGGCTTCTGTAAAATTATTAACTGGTGACCGGGGAAGAATTACTTCCGAACAAGTAAAGGCCTCTATTAATCCAGACGATAACCACAAAGCAAGAACAAGTTTAGTTTCCTTGGAAAATACCAGCAACCGTGGCGGTGGTAGTTGCTATGATTTTGAAGAAATAAAAAAAATCAAATCGGTTTGTACCGAAAATAATTTAGCTCTTCATCTCGATGGAGCAAGAATATGGAATGCTTTGGTTGCAAAAAATTCCGCAGGATCCAGTGGAGAAACCCCAAAACAATATGGAAAAATTTTCGATAGTATTTCAATTTGCCTGAGTAAAAGCCTCGGCTGCCCGGTTGGTAGTTTATTATTGGGCAAAAAAGATTTTATT
>JANOFP010000104.1:0-3215 GCA_031413675.1 Bacteroidota bacterium | reverse complement strand
CCTTTTTCGATGCTTCCGAGTTTATCTTTTTCTCCTAATAGTTCTGCAGCGTTTATGGTGGCCGATTTAATAGTCTCCATTGCAGGCATACCTGCCTCTATCATATAAGTAAATTCAAGCCAGTTTAATCCATGTTTATATACACCTGCATCAGTTCCAAAAGCAATTTTTACACCCGCCTTGTAAGCTTTTGTAAAAGTGCTTTTTAGTTGTGGTCCAATTTCTAATGCTTTTGAAGTTACCATTGGCGGATAATATCCGGGAATTTTTGCAGAATCGGCAACTGATTGCCCGGCTGTAATTGTTGGTACATACCAGGTACCATATTTTTTAAAAAGTTCAATTGCTTCATCATCCATCAATGTGCCATGCTCAATTGAATTAACGCCTGCACGGATTGCCCGTTTCATTCCCTCTGCACCATGTGCATGCACCGCTACTTTAAATCCATAGTCTTTTGCCGTTTCTACAATTGCTTTAATTTCTTCTTCTGTAAACTGGGGGTTACTTCCACTTTTTGCAACGCTTAATACACCACCCGTTGCCGTAATTTTAATAAGGTCACTTCCATCTTTATAACGTTGTCTTACTGCCTGCCTGCATTCATCCGGGCCATTCGCTACACCTTCTGCGGGGCCAGGATCTCTCATTAAATCTTTTCTGTAACCATTTGTTGGGTCGGCATGGCCGCCGGTAGTGGCAATTGCTTTCCCTGCTGTATAAATTCGGGGGCCTTTTATTAATCCTTTGTTGATGGCATTGCGAAGAGAAATATTTACACCCGAACCTCCGAGATCTCTAACAGTAGTGAATCCTGTCATTAAAGTTGTTTCCGCAAAACGGACAGACATAAAAGCATAATCAGCCGGATTTAAAGTAAACCCATCACTGTAACGGGTCGGGCTGGTTTCATGTTCCATATGAACATGCATGTCAATCCAGCCTGGCATTACCGTCTTTGTTTTTAAATCTATTGATTTTGCACCAGCCGAAACAACAGTAAAGCCATTATCGATTGTTACAATTTTATTTCCTTCAACTACGATTGTCATATTCTTTTTTGGCGCATCGGAAACAGCATCTATTAATGTTCCGCACCAGATATATGTTTTTTGCGAGTATCCAAACAGTGTAATTGAAAGGCTTATAAAGGCAAGCAGTATTTTTTTCATGAAAAAATTGATTTGGGTTTTAAAAATAGCCGGATTTTTCCACAATTTGTATTTCAATTTTTACAGTAACATTATTTCTTTTAGTTTTGTATGACCTCCGTCCAGATAGCTATCTGGACTTCGATGGTCAGTATTCGACCGGCAATTTTCAGCTATTTTATTGTTACATAGATTTGAGTCAATAGTAAGAACAGTTAATTGGCAGTTAAGATTTTTTTGTTTAATAAATTTGAAATTATCAATCATGGCTAAATACGTTTTTGTTACGGGTGGAGTTAGCTCTTCCCTGGGCAAAGGAATTATTGCAGCTTCACTTGCAAAATTGCTCCAGGCAAGAGGGCTACGGGTTACTATACAAAAATTTGATCCGTACATAAATGTTGATCCCGGTACTTTAAACCCGTATGAGCATGGTGAATGTTTTGTAACAGAAGATGGCGCAGAAACCGATTTAGATTTGGGGCACTACGAACGATTTTTAAATATTTTTACTTCACAGGCAAATAATGTTACAACCGGCCGCATTTATCAAACCGTAATCAATAAAGAACGTGAAGGTGCTTATTTGGGAAAAACGGTGCAAGTAATTCCACATATAACCGACGAAATAAAAAGAAGAATGCTTCAGTTGGGTGTGGGTGGATTATATGATGTAGTAATAACAGAAATTGGCGGTACGGTTGGTGATATTGAAAGTTTACCATTTGTAGAAGCAGTGCGCCAATTGCAATGGGAATTACCAGAAGAAGATTCATTGGTGATACATCTTACATTGATTCCCTATTTAAAGGCAGCTAAAGAATTGAAAACAAAACCTACCCAGCATAGTGTAAAAATGCTGAGTCAGGAAGGGGTGCATCCTGATATAATTGTTTGCCGAACCGAACGGCCATTGATGCCAGAGCTGAAAAGAAAGATTGCTCAGTTTTGTAATGTAAGACAGGAAGCAGTGATTGAAGCAATGGATGCAGCCACTATTTATGAAGTACCAGTTTTGATGATGCGTGAAGGGCTTGATGTAATTTGTTTGAAAAAATTAAATATTACGGGTTATAAAGAACCAGAACTGGCAAAATGGAAAGAATTTTTGGATAAACTGAAATATCCCAAGAGCAAAGTTTCAATTGGTTTGATTGGAAAATATATTGAACTACAGGATGCTTATAAATCTATTCTAGAATCATTTATTCATGCAGGTGCTATGAATGAGTGCCAGGTGCAGGTTGTAAATGTGCATAGTGAATTTATTACGGATGATAATGTGGCAGAAAAATTAGCTGGGCTGGATGGCTTATTAGTTGCACCCGGGTTTGGTCATCGTGGCGTGGAAGGGAAAATAGTAGCCGTAAAATATGCAAGAGAAAATGGATTGCCATTTTTCGGTATTTGTTTGGGAATGCAAATGGCCGTTATTGAATTTGCCAGAAATGTATTAGGAATGAAAACGGCACACTCAACTGAAATGGATTTAAATACCCTGGATCCCGTGATAGATTTAATGGAAGAACAAAAAACGGTAACTGCAAAAGGTGGTACGATGCGATTAGGTTCTTACCCCTGCGAAATGAAACTAGGAACACTGGCTCATAAAATCTATAATTCCGATATGATTAGTGAAAGACATCGGCATCGTTGGGAGTTTAATAATAAATATCTTGAGCAATTTGAAAATGCCGGCATGGTAGCGAGTGGAAAAAATCCGGCTACAAACCTGGTTGAAATAATTGAGATACCTACTCATCCTTTCTTTATCGGTGTGCAATACCACCCCGAACTTAAAAGCACTGTAGAAAATCCGCAACCGATTTTTGTAAGTTTCATTAAAGCTGCAAAAAGATATGCTGAAAAAAAAACTGAGTTGAGGAACCCATTGCTTCAAAGTGAAATGATTTAGTGGCTATTGAAGTCTTATTTTCGATTGCTGGCAGCCAAAAACTGCTACATACCGACCCTTCAATTCCTGTCTCATACTCTTGCCTCAGAACTCTTATCTTTGGCGACTTTTAAATTTTACATAGAATGAAGTTTGATAAAAATACCGTC
>JANOFP010000103.1:0-5490 GCA_031413675.1 Bacteroidota bacterium | reverse complement strand
TTGCCAAACTACAGGGTGCCAGAATAACTCAGATGGATGTAAAACATCATGCAAGACAATTTGGAAAAAGTAAATACGGCATCAACCGGACATTCCGGGTAATGAGTGATTTGATTCTGATGATTTTTATGCGGCGCTATATGCAGAAACCAATGCATTTATTTGGAACGTTGGGCTTTATAAGTTTAGGTCTTGGAATCCTTATCAATTTGTATTTATTGGTATTAAAAATAATGGGAAATGATATTGGTGGTAAGCCATTATTAATTCTTGGGTTAATTCTATTATTGGGAGGAATTCAGTTTATCACAATCGGGATAATAGCTGATATAAATGTGCGAACCTATTACGAGTCGCAAAATAAAAAGACATATACTGTTAGAAAAGTTTTTAAAGGGAGGAATGATAAATAAAATTCTTCAGTCTTCGAACTTGTACTTGTCAAGGAAAATAGTTGCGAAAATTTTAAATTATTCTTTCTCTAAGATTTCTCGATTCGCAACAAACCAGTCATAAAATAGTTTCAACCCATCTTTCAATTGTGTTTGCGGATTATAACCAAGCAATAATTTTGCTTTAGAAATATCAGCAAATGTTTTTGGTACATCACCCGCTTGTTCAGGTTGCTGTTCTATAATTGCTTTCTTACCAATCACCTCTTCCAGAGTGGCTATTAATTCTTTTAATGAGATGGAATAGCTTTCTCCTAGATTTATAATTTCAAAATCTGATTTGTCATAATGTATAGCACCCGTAACCCCCTGAATAATATCATCAACAAAAGTATAATCGCGGCTTGTGCTGCCATCACCGAACATAGTTATCGGTTCATAATTCAAAATGGCCTTAGTAAATTTATGAATTGCAAGATCAGGCCTTTGCCCGGGGCCATACACAGTAAAAAATCGTAAAGCAATAAAACGGATACCGAACAATTTACTATATACATGCCCCAGCATTTCGCCGCTAAGTTTTGTCATTGCATAGGGGCTGATAGGTAATAATTGTTCATCTTCTTTCCATGGAAAATGTTTATTTACTCCATATACACTGCTGCTACTTGAAAAAACAAATTGTTTTATTTTTTTAGCTTTTGCAAAATCCAGCATATTTTGTAATCCAATTATATTCACTTTTTGGTATGCCATCGGATTTTCAATGCTGGGTCTTACACCGGCTTTAGCCGCTATATGAATTATAACATCTACCGGCTCTTGAATCATTTCACTTAAATCATGAGCATTTGTTTCAGAAATATCTGCATAAAAGAATTTGAAATTCTCTTTGTTTTTAAAATCCCGGATATTGAACTGTTTAATGTCGGCAGAATAGAAGGGATCGAAATTATCAATACAGGTTATCAATATATCTTTTTCCGATTGAAATAAGCTTTTAATAAGGTTGCTGCCAATAAATCCGGCACCGCCGGTAATGAGGTAATGTTTCATTGTATGCAAAAGAAATAAAAAAGCCCTGAATTATCAGGGCCTTTTTTAAAGCGGTGAGGGCGGGATTCGAACCCGCGGTACAGTTTAACCCGTACGGCAGTTTAGCAAACTACTGATTTCAGCCACTCATCCACCTCACCGTAAAAACATGACTGAATTGTTTTTTAGAAAAACCCCGAATAAATCGGGGCTTTTCTTTGTCGGGAAGACAGGATTCGAACCTGCGACCACCTGGTCCCAAACCAGGTACGCTACCGGACTGCGCTACTTCCCGAACTATCATTCTTTTCTAAAAAAACTTGAAGAACAATTTCCCTGAAGTATTTTTTCAGGGGCAGCAAAAATAGCCTTTAGACCTTAAGCCGCCAAAGAAAAATCCCAAACTCTGTAAAGAATTTGGGATTATCTTTTTCTCATTTGCAAATTACATAGCCGCCAATTGTACTTTTTGCTGAAGCTCCAGTACATTTTCACGGAATACGCCATCGGTATCCATTAAATCCTTTACGGTTTGGCAGGAGTGTATAACTGTAGTATGGTCGCGACCTCCAAAATGCTCACCGATTGTTTTCAATGAGTTTTTGGTAAAAGCTTTTGCCAGATACATGGTAATTTGACGAGCCTGAACAATTTCTCTTTTACGGGTTTTATGTAAAAGACGATCATACGGCACATCAAAAAACTCACATACCATTTTCTGTATTGTATCTATCGTAATTTCTTTGCTGGATGAACGAACAAAATTGCGCAGTACTTTTTTAGCTAAATCAAGATCGATTTCTTTTCTATTGAGCGATGATTGCGCCAGTAAAGAGATTAAAGCTCCTTCCAACTCTCTTACATTACTACTTATATTATAAGCTATATATTTCACTACTTCTTTTGGCATTTCCAATCCATCGTGTTTCATCTTACGTTCCAAAATCTCAATTCTTGTATCATAATCAGGAATTGTAAGGTCAGCACTTAAGCCCCAGCGGAAACGGCTTAACAATCTTTCCTGAAGTCCTTCCAGATCTTTCGGTGGCTTATCTGAAGAAAGAATTAATTGTTTACCCGATTGATGCAAGTGATTGAAAATTGCAAATAAAGCATCCTGGCTTTTTTCGGCTTTATTAAAAAACTGAACATCATCAATTATTAAAACATCAATCAATTGATAAAAATGGATAAAGTCATTTATCGCATTGTTGCGGCTATGATCCATAAACTGGTTGATGAACTTTTCTGAACTTACATATAATACCACACGACTTGGATGCAATCTTTTTACTTCATTTCCGATGGCTTGTGCCAAATGTGTTTTGCCTAAACCGACACCACCATATATAACTAATGGGTTAAATGAATTTGCTCCTGGTTTTTCGGCAACCGTTTTACCTGCTCGGCGAGCTACCCGGTTACAATCGCCTTCTATAAATGCATCGAATGTATAATTTACATTTAATTGAGGATCGATCTGCATTTTTTTAAGTCCGGGAATTACAAATGGATTCTTAACCGGGTTATTTATGACTAAAGGAAAATCCATTTCGTTATTTGAAAAAGTTTTAAAGCCTTGTCCCGTAACATCAACAGTTAAAGGTTTGTTTGTTCCATTTCCGCTATCAACCATAATGCGGTATTCCAATCTTGCGGTTTTGCCGAGCTCACGTTTCAATGTCTTAGATAATAAATTTACATAATGTTCTTCAAGGTATTCAAAAAAGAATTGGCTTGGTACCTGAATTACTAAAACATTATTTTTTATTGATACGGGTTTAATGGGTTCGAACCAGGTTTTGTAATGTTGCCATTCAACAATATCCTTGATGATTTTTAAACAACTGGTCCAGACTTTATCAGCATTTTTCTCCATCAGTTAGTAAGAAATTTATATATGGGTTAATTTTAGTAAATGTAATCTAACTCTTTTTTCACAATCTGTTGATAACAAAATTTTGAAATAACAGGAAGGCGAATATCAACAATCTTTTGAACAAAAAAAATTTTTATTCCGATGTTTTTTTTATTACAGATATTGTATGTGCGCCGGATAATTTTTTTGGATTGAATTTGGAAAATTCAAAGTCAAGCCTGCCAAGTATTATCCCCGCAAATCCCACCTGATTGATGATAACATCATCGCCATCTTTGTTTTTCAACAGGACCGGAGCATCTAAAAAAGTATGGGTATGCCCGCCCAAAATTAAATCAATGTTTCGACTGTCTTTTGCCAGTAAAACATCGCTTATTTTATATTCTCCGGAATAGCTATAACCCAAATGGGATAAGCATATTATCATATCACAACCCTTTTGTTTTTTTAATAGATCGGCTGTTGCGTTTGCTTTTTCTACCGGATCCAGGTATTGAGTTTTCCCTGCTAAATTTTCAGGCACTAGTCCCTTCAAAGCGATGCCAAGCCCGAAAACACCAATTTTTACTTTCCCTTTTTTAAATATCCTGTAAGGCTCAGTTTTATTTTCCATTTCAGTTCCGGTAAAATCATAGTTGGTAACCACCATAGGGAAATTTGCATGGTTCGAAAGTTGAGTTGCCAAATTCTCCAGACCTAAATCAAAATCGTGATTGCCAATTGTGCAGGCATCGTAGCCCATAGCAGTCATTGCTTTTATCTCCGGTTCACCTTTATATATATTAAAGAAAGGGGTGCCTTGGAATATATCACCAGAATCTAATAATAACACATGTTCATTTTCGGACCTGATTTTTTTGATTAACTCAGATCTTGCAGCTACACCACCCAATCCCTGATTTCTACTTCCATCCATTGGAAAAGGCTCCAACCTGCTATGTACATCATTGGTGTGTAAAATTACAAGCTGTTGTGGCGCCAGGTATTCACCTGCTTCTAATAATCTGGATCCAGCAACTAAAGCGCCGCCAGTAAAAAAAGTTTGGTATAAAAAATTTCTTCTATTGAGCATTGCTGATTCTCTTTTCTTCTTTAAATGAAATGTTTTTTCCGGCAGCAGTCATTTTGGTAACATAATCAATTAATGCATCCCGCATAAAATATCCGATATTTTGTTGCGGAATGGTTTTTAAAATATTATCACTGTCGCCACCATTGATTACAAAATCAGAATTGGCAATGGTATAAGTGTTATTTACATTAAACGGGACACCGCCCACTTTTACATTTATAGCTTTTTTATCCTTAATCTGAAATGTGATTCCTGCAATGGGCCATCCGCCTTTTGAAGCGATATTATCAAGAAATGTTTGAAGCAAATCACCTTTTATTTTTTGAATTACGAGTAAATTATCAAAAGGCATCAATTCATACATTTTACCCAACGTAATATTCCCCGCAGGTATTTGATTTAACCTTACACCACCGAAATTTACCATAGCACCGTGTACGGGTTCTTTAAATTTTTCCGTTGCCATCGTTAAAAAAGCGTCTGCCATAAAATTTCCCAATGCTCCTTCGGGTTGTTTTTTTTCCATATTAAACTCATTAAAGCCAATTACACGATTCATTGTGCTGTTGATGTTATCGCTATAAGGCTTTAATAATTGAATTAATGAGGAATCATTTTTTCTCTCTGAATTTATTCTGTAATCGAGGAACTCAGCTTTCTGTGATTGAAATTTTGAATTACAAGAAATTAAAAGAAAAGAGAGAACAAGTGATTTTATAAAATTTCTTGGGTGCATATAATCAGGATGGAGATTGAAGTTATACTTATTTTAAAATTAATCAAATCAAATTTTAATATTTATTCTAATTTGAGAAAAATATTTTTGAGAAAATATTTTTATTTATTACTAAACCCAGTTATTTTATCAATCTTTGCCATCTGGATTTCAGGATAAAAACCTGGCTCATGAAAAAGAACATACAACTACAGGTATTGCCACATCAGGCAGCAGATGAAATGCTTCTGAAAACTCTTATTGCCGAAGCGAGCAGTGTTGCAACTGGAGATATTACAGGATTTACTATTGACAAAAAATCGATCGATGCCAGGGGCAAAACGGTAAAAATTAATCTGGCTCTTCAGGCTTTTATAAATGAGCCATTTCAAATCCG
>JANOFP010000102.1:0-2724 GCA_031413675.1 Bacteroidota bacterium | reverse complement strand
TTTTCTTTCTATTTTAGAAAGAAAACGTTTCAACCTGGATTTATGATGACGGACTAAAAGCCGGAACGATTTTAAATTAACCTGCATATTTTTTTAAAAATAGTGGCGAAGATAATCATTCAATATTCCCTTTCTGTAATTCTTTTAACTGCTCATAAAATTTTCCTGAGGGAATTGGCGGCAATGGCTATTTTTGTTTCCACAAAACAAAACATCATGCGATTTTTATTATTTATTCTCATTGTTGTTGTACTTGCCAACTCAAACAGCTCCTGCAATTCCTCCGGACCCAAAGCTTTTTGCGATACAGTTTGCATTAGCGATACCATAAAATTTAAAGGCAACCATGTATTGCAACCCTATGTTTATATTACTGCAAACAATTGCAAAGCCGATACAATTGTCTGGAGTTATTCCGGCTATGGCACAAACCGGAAAATGGGGATATCCGACATATTCGGGGCACCGGTAAATATTAATAAAAACTTTATTGGGTGTTTTATAAAGGATACATCCTATACCTGGATCCTTTTTAATGATTGCATAACTGGCCGTGGTTACCAGGTAAAATTGCCTTATAATAAAACGGCAAAAATTGAAAGAAAGAGTAGCGGTATCAATCGGTTTGATCCGAAATTTTTTGTTGAAGAAAATTTAATTGTGAATACAGATAAGGGAAATGTTTTTGTAGAAGATCAGGAATCCGGCAAAAAAGCGATGATGACCTTTGGGGAAAAATTAGAAATTGATTTTGATGCTATTCACCAGTTAATTGATTCTGTAAATATAACCAGCACCCGCATTTGGGTGAAAGTGAAGAAAAATAATGAGTGGATTGAGTTGGAAAAGAAGATCAGCCTGGAATAAGCAATGAATATCTTAATTTCCAAATATCAATATATATAGACCTGTAAACCTTAATTACCAATTCCTAATTACCAATTACCAATTCCTAATCCCCTGACCTCACATGTGGCTGCCATATAAAAAAGGATTCAAGGCCTATCTTCAATTAGAAAAATCATTATCCGACAATTCGGTAGAAGCCTACCTGAGGGATATAGAAAAACTGACACAATATTTATTACAGGCAAATAAATTACTGGCACCTGATGAATTGGTGTTAAAAGATTTTCAGCAATTTCTAAAATGGATTTCCGAACTCGGCATGAATTCTACTTCGCAGGCAAGAATCATTTCAGGCATCCGGTCTTTTTATAAATATTGTATAATTGAAAATATTTGCAAACACGATCCCACTCTTTTATTGGAAGCACCAAAGCTAAAAAGAATTTTACCCGACACCTTGAGCTTTGAAGAAATAGAAAAAATAATTTCGACAATTGACTTAAGTGTAACTGAAGGCGGCCGCAACAAAGCCATCCTGGAAACCCTATACAGTTGCGGATTGCGGGTAACTGAGTTGGTAAACCTCCGCATTTCAAACCTCTACCTGGATCTTGGATTTATTAAAGTGATTGGTAAAGGTGATAAAGAAAGATTGGTACCCGTGGGCCGAAGTGCTATTACACATATCAATATTTATAAAAATGAAATTCGTGTGCATACCTTGCCCAAGCCCGGGCAAGAAGATATTTTATTTTTAAATAAACGCGGCTCGCAACTCAGCCGTGTAATGATTTTTTATATTATAAAAGATGCAGCAAAAAGAGCCGGCATTACAAAAACTATTTCGCCACATACATTCCGGCATTCATTTGCCACACATTTGGTAGAAGGTGGGGCTGATTTACGGGCCGTACAGGAAATGCTCGGGCATGAGAGCATCACCACTACAGAAATCTATACCCATCTTGATAGAAATTTTTTAAGAAAGACGTTAGAGAATTTTCATCCGGCGTTTAAAATCAAATAATTTATTTCTGAATAAACTCAATCATCTCTTTTATTGCCGAAGGATGAAACCAGTTAATTGTTTTATCTTTTTTAAACCAGGTCATTTGCCGTTTGGCATAGTGCCGTGTATTTGTTTTTATTTTTTCAATGGCAGATTCCAATGAACTTTTTCCGTCAGCATAATCAAATAGCTCGGTATAGCCCACAGTTTGCAATGCATTCAGATTACGAAAACCGTTAAGCGATTCCACTTCGTTTACCAATCCGTTTTTAATCATCGTATCTACCCGAGTATTTATATTTCGTTGCAGTTCTTCTTTTGGCAATTCCAATCCGATTTTAATAATATTAAAATCTCTTTTTATTTTATTTCCACTTCGCAATCTTAATATAGAATTACCGGTGGCTTCAAAAATTTCTAATGCCCTCATCATCCGTTGCGGGTTTTTCATTTCACCTGATGCATAAAATTCAGGATCGTTATTTTTTAGTTGCTCCTGAAGCCATTCAATTCCTTTTTGTTCATAGCTATTAATTATCTGCTGACGTATCGGTTCAGCTATTTCCGGCATTTCATCCATGCCTTCACAAAAAGCTTTAATATACAAACCCGTTCCTCCAACCAATACAGCTAAAGAATGTTTTTTAATAATAGATTCTGATTTTTCCAACGCATATTTTTCAAATACAACTGCATCCATTTTATCCTGAACAGAGTGAGAAGCAATAAAATGATGTGGCACGGATGCCAACTCTTTTACTGATGGACGAGCAACACCAATATTGAGTTCTTTAAAACACTGGCGGCTATCTGCTGAAATAATTTCGGTGTCAAAATGTTTTGCAATTTGTATCGCAACTGATGTT